>JAVHWE010000545.1:0-3526 GCA_032160285.1 Micromonosporaceae bacterium
TGGCGGCACGGCGCGGGCTCGTACCATGGGCGGGTGACCGACATCCGCAAGCGCGTCCTGCTCGCCAAGCCCCGGGGCTACTGCGCCGGCGTCGACCGCGCGGTGCAGACGGTCGAGGAGGCGCTGAGGCTGTACGGTCCGCCGATCTATGTCCGCAAGGAGATCGTGCACAACCGGCACGTCGTCGCCACCCTGCAGGCGCAGGGCGCGATCTTCGTGGCCGAGAACGACGAGGTGCCGGTGGGCTCCACGGTCGTGTTCTCGGCGCACGGCGTGGCTCCGGTCGTCCACGAGGAGGCGAAGGCCAGGTCGTTGAAGGCCATCGACGCGACCTGCCCCTTGGTGACCAAGGTCCACCAGGAGGCCCGCCGGTTCGCCGCCGCCGACTACGACATCCTGCTGATCGGCCATGACGGGCACGAAGAGGTCGTCGGCACGACCGGGGAGGCCCCGGCACACATCCAGCTTGTGGACGGGCCCGACTCGGTGGATCGGGTGACGGTACGCGACCCGTCGAAGGTGGTGTGGCTGTCGCAGACGACGCTGTCGGTGGACGAGACGATGGAGACCGTCGACCGGCTCAAGCGCCGGCTGCCGCTGCTGATGTCGCCGCCCAGCGACGACATCTGCTACGCGACGTCCAACCGCCAGGAGGCGGTCAAGGAGATGGCCCCGGACTGTGACGTGGTGATCGTGGTTGGTTCGCAGAACTCGTCGAACTCGCAGCGGCTGCGCGAGGTCGCGGTCGACGCCGGGGCGCGAGCGGGGTACCTGGTCGACTTCGCCGACGAGATCCAGGAACCGTGGCTGGCCGGCGCCGCCACGGTGGGCGTGACGTCCGGCGCGTCGGTACCCGAGGAGCTCGTCGCCGAGGTCCTGGACTTCCTGGCCGCCCGCGGCTTCACCGACGTGACCGAGATAACCACCGCCGACGAGAGCCTCACCTTCGCCCTCCCGCAGGACCTCCGCCGCGACATCAAAGCCGCCAACGGCTGACCACCGCCACGATCGTGGATATCTGTGTCACCCTCCGGGTCGCACAGGTGTCCAAGATCGTTAGGTCGGTGGCGGGTCGGCGAGCAGGGAGGCGTACTCGCTGTCGACGAGTTCCGGGGACTGGAGTTGGCGGGGGGCCAGTTCGAGCTGCTCCGGGGCGGCCAGGGCCTCGTCGGAGACGCCGAGGTCGCCGAGGCGGCGGGCGGTGACCAGCACCCGCGACTCCAGCGAGCCGACGGCCTTGTTGTAGGCGGTCACCGCGCCGCCGAGCGACGAACCGACCCGGGCCAGATGATCGCCCATCGTGGACAGTCGCGTGTAGAGCTCCCGGCCGAGGGTATGCACCGCCGTCGCGTTGCGGGCCAACGACTCCTGGCGCCACGCGTACGCGATGGTGCGCAGCAGCGCGATCAGCGTCGCCGGCGTGGCGAGCACCACGTTGTGACTGAACGCGTGCTCCAGCAATGTCGGGTCGCGCTGCAACGCGGCATCCAGAAATGTGTCGGCCGGCAGGAAGAGCACCACGAACTCCGGTGTCGGCTCGAACGCCGCCCAGTACGCCTTGGCCGACAGCGCGTCGACGTGCGCCCGGACGTGTTTCGCGTGCTGAGTCAGGTGGGCGGTTCGCGCAGGCTCGTCCCGGTCCTCCATCGCCGACAGGTACGCCTCGAAGGGTGCCTTGGCGTCGACCACCACCTGCCGGCCACCGTGCAGGCGCACCACGAGGTCGGGCCGCACGCCTCCGGCGTCGGTGACGCCGCTCACCTGCTCGGAGAAGTCGCAGTGCGCCAACATGCCGGCCGCCTCGACGATCCGGCGCAGCTGATGCTCGCCCCAGCGGCCCCGAACCTGCGGTGCCCGCAGCGCGGCCACCAGCTGGCGGGTCTCGGTACGCAGCTCACCCGACACCCGCGACATGCCGTGCACCTGTTCGCGCAGGGCCTCGTAGGCGCCGACCCGGTCCCGTTCGAGTTCGCCGACCCGCCGTTCGTAGCGCAGCAGCGCGTCCTGCAGGGGAGCGACGGCCCGCGCCACCGCGTCCTGACTCTGTGCCGTCGCCTCGTAGCTGAGCGCCCGCAGCGACTGCTCCAGCCGGGCCTCACCGTCACGGGTCGCCCGCAGCGTCGCGTCCAACCGGGCGATGTCGGCGGCGGACCGGGACCGGGCCAGCAGCCAGCCGAGCGCCGTGCCGATGACCACGCCGAGGACAACCAGGAGTAGCGCCACGATCGACAGCATGCCGCAGGGGTCCGACAAGACACGGATGGGTACCGTCATACCCATGGGCTTGTTTCTCCCCGTCCTCGCTCTCGTCGTCGTTGTCCTCGCTCTCGTAGGGGTCTTCATGGTGTTCTCGTTTTTCGGGCGCAAGCGGCGCGAGCAGGAGCTGGCCGACGCGCGGGAGGAGGCCCTGCGCTGGTATGAGCGGCTCGGCGGCCAGGTGATGAACCTTTCCGCCGGCGACGACCCGGCCGCCCGGCAGGCGCTGGTGGACGCCGGTGAGCGCTACAACGCCGCCGGCAGCCAGTTGGAGCGCTCCACCAGCGCGAAGCAGTACGAGCTGGCGCGCGAGAGTGCCCTGGAGGGGCTGGCCTACGTGGGCGCCGCCCGGGCCGCGATGGGGCTGGACCCCGGGCCCGAGCTGCCGCCGCTGGCCGGCCAGCGGGCCGCGGGCGCGCTCACCAAGGAGCGTGAGATCGAGGTACAGGGCCAGCGCGTCAAGGCCGGCCCCCGCCCCGGCAGCGACACGCCCTACTACTACCCGGGTGGGAACGTGTCCGGCCGCCCGGTGCCGTCCGGGTGGTACTCGCAGCCGCTGTGGAAGACGACACTGGCCGCCGGCGCGGGAGCGGTCGGTTCGATGCTGCTGTTCGACGCGTTGCTCAGCCCGTCCTGGGGTGACTCCGGGTACAACGCCGGCTACGAGCAGGGCCTCGACTACGCCGGCGACCATGGCTGGGACGGCGGCGACGGCGGCGGAAACGATGGCGGCGACGGTGACGCAGGCGCCGGTGACGGCGGCGGCGACACGAGTTACGACTCGGCCGGTGACTTCGGCGGCGGCGACTGGGGCGGTGGCGACTGGGGTGGCGGGGACTTCGGGGGCGGTGACTTCGGCGGTGGAGACTTCTGAGGGGCTGGTGTCGCCGCCGTACTCGCACGACTGCACCGCGTCGAGATCAACGCCGCGGTTCGAGCAGCGGCCGGCGCATACCCCGATCCGCTCCTCCGGTCGTTGGATGCGATCCACCTCGCCACGGCCGAACTTCTTATCGCCTCGGGTATGACGGTCACCGCGTTCGTCACCTACGACAAGCGCCTGGCCGACGCCGCCGGCGTGGCCGGTCTCACCGCCGTCGCACCCGGCCGAACCTGACCAGACAACTCCAGCCGGCAGCCGGGCGGCACCGGCCCGCCGCCACTACGTGGGGACGCGGTCGGCGGCCACGGCGGCGTCGACCGGGTCGGGCTGAACTCTTCGGCCGGACCTGGCGTTCTCGTGCGGGAAGACCCACCGGCGGAACGCCCA
>JAVHWE010000594.1:0-6660 GCA_032160285.1 Micromonosporaceae bacterium
TCCGGACCGGGTCCTGTTCGACCCGCCAGAAGTACGGGATGCCGGCCTCGGCGTACACCGCCGGCTTGTCGATCCGGTCCCGGCGCCGGGTGCTCGGTGAGACGATCTCGACGACGATGGTCACGTCGCCGGGCATCAGGAAGTGCTTGTCCAGGGCGGTCTCGGCGCGGTGCACCATCACGTCGGGTTCGCAGGAGTTGTTCGCGCCGACCGCGACCCCGAGCGCGACGCTGGCGGCGAGGTGCGGCGGGCAGTGGGCATGCAGCCACGTGCACAGCAGGACACTGATGCGCTGGTGGCCGAAGGTGGGCGAGGGGACCACAACCATCACTCCGTCGACGAGCTCGACGCGTGGCGCGTCATCCGGCACGGTGGGAATGTCGTCGAGCGTGTAGTCGGCACGGCGTTGCCGAACCGGGTCCGGAGACCACGGCACGGTGCCCGGGTCGATCGGCTGCGCGGTCACGGTGGCCATGTTACGCGGTGCCATCCCGCTTGTCGGTGACGAAGATGGCCGTACCGGGAATGATCCGCCCCCGCCTTGGGCTCCAGCCGCCCCAGGTCTGGTCGTTGTCGTCGGGCCAGTCCGGCTCCACCACGTCGACCAGATGGAGGCCGGCGGAGCGGATCGCGCGGACCCAGTCGCCCACGGTCCGGTGGTGCTCCACGTAGGCGACCACCCCGTCGTCGTCGGCCTCCACGTACGCGCGCCGGTCGAAGTACGGCTGGCACGCGAACAGTCCCTCATCGCCGGGTTCGTCGAGGAAGCACCAACGGACGGGGTGGGCGACGGAGAACACGAACCGGGCGGCCGGCCGGAGCACCCGCGCCACTTCGGTCAACACCGCCGCGACGTCCGCGACGAAGGGCAGTGCCCCGTACGACGAGCAGGCGGCGTCGAACGAGCCGTCGGCGAACGGCAGCCGCCCCGCGTCGGCCTGGACCACCGGCAGCCGGATGCCGGACCGCCGGTCGATCCGGTCCGAGTGCGCCAGCTGGCCGTAGGAAAGATCCACGCCCGCCGCGGCGGCGCCGTGGGCGACCAGCCAACGCCCGCACTGGCCGGCGCCGCAGCCGATCTCCAGCACCCGCCGGCCGGCGACCTCGCCGAGCAGGCCGGCGCTCGCCTCGTCGAGGCCCTCCGGCCCCCAGACGAACCTCACGTCGCCCAGGAACTCACCGTGCTCGGCCTGGTACGCGTCGGCGGCACCGTCCCACCACCGGCGGTTCGCGGCGACCGTCTCGGTCGCCGACGCGGTACGCCGCATCGTCCGGCTGCCGGCCGGGGGGTAGCCGGGAGCGGTGTCGATCGAGCTACCCGGCTGGTCCGCAGTCATCGGATCATTGTCCGACCGGTGGTTACGACTCCGGCCGCCGGGGCACACCGACTACGACGTCCCCGGCGAAGGAGCCCCCCGATGAGTGACCGGTGGTACCAGGAAGCGGTGGTCTACTGCCTGGACGTGGAGACCTTCGCCGACTCGGACGGCGACGGGGTCGGCGACTTCCAGGGGCTGATCGGGCGGCTGGACTACCTCGCCCGGCTCGGTGTCACCTGCATCTGGCTCGCCCCGATCCACCCGACGCCCGGCCGCGACGACGGCTATGACGCGACCGACTTCTACGCCGTCGATCCCCGGCTCGGTACCCTCGGCGACTTCTCCGAACTACTTGCGCAGGCGGCCAACCGGGGCATCCGGGTGATGATCGACCTGGTGGTCAACCACACCTCGGACGAGCACCCGTGGTTCGTGTCGGCTCGGTCGTCGCCGGATTCGCCGTACCGTGACTGGTATGTCTGGGCGGCGCAGGCGCCCCCCGACCGGTACCAGGGCATGGTCTTTCCGGGTGAGCAGAGCGAGACGTGGAGCTACGACCGTACCGCGAGGGCCTGGTACTACCACCGCTTCTACGACTTCCAGCCCGATCTCAACTTCGCCAATCCGGCGGTTCGCGCCGAGGTCAAGAAGATCATGGCGTTCTGGCTCCGGCTGGGCGTGTCCGGGTTCCGGATGGACGCGGTGCCGTTCATCATCGAACTCACCGAGGCGGGCAAGGAGCCGGCCACGATGGACTTCGACTTCCTCACCGAGATGCGTCAGCACGTGCAGTGGCAGCAGGGCGACGCGTTGCTGCTTGCCGAGGCCAACGTCGAGCCCGGCTCGATCGTGGAGTACTTCGCCGACGCCGGCGGGTCGAGTAATCGCGTCCACATGCTGTTCGACTTCATGCTCAACGGCAGCGTCGTGCTGGCCCTGGCCCGCCGGGATCCGGAGCCGATCGTCGAGGCGCTGCGGTTGACGCCGGCACTGCCGGCCGGTGGGCAGTGGGCCACCTTCCTGCGCAACCATGACGAGATCGACCTGTCCCGGCTGACCGCCGAGCAGCGCGAGGAGGTCTTCGCCGAGTTCGGCCCCGACGAGAACGCGCGGCTGTACGGGCGGGGCATCCGGCGCCGCCTGGCCCCGATGCTCGGCGGCGACCGGGCGCGGCTGGAGCTGGCGTACTCGTTGCAGTTCACGTTGCGGGGCACCCCGGTGCTGCGGTACGGCGACGAGATCGGAATGGGCGACGACCTGTCGTTGCCGGGCCGCGACGCGATCCGGACCCCGATGCAGTGGTCGCTGCTGCCCAATGGCGGGTTCTCCGTCGCGGATCAACCGGTCCGGCCGGTCATCTCCACCGGGCCGTACTCCTATCGGCGGGTCAACGTCACCGCGCAGCGTCAGGATCCCGACTCCCTGTTGGCCTGGTTCGAACGGATGATCCACACGTTGCGGGAGAGCCCGGAGGTGGGTGCCGGGCACTGCCGGCCGGTCGACGTGAAGCTGCCGGCCGGCGTGCTCGCCCACCGCGCGGACGGCGTCACCGGTTCGATGCTGTTCCTGCACAACCTCGGTACCGACGACGTGCGGGCCGATCTCGGCTTCCTCGCCGTCGAGGCCGACCATCCCAATCAGGTCTTCGGCGACCGCGAGTACGGCCCGGTGGGCGACCTGGACGCGCTGGAGCTCGGCCGGTACGGGTACCGCTGGATCCGGCTGCACCGCACCCCCTGAGCGGGGCGACCGCCGCCCCGCTGAAAACGTCGGACAAAAAGTGGCCACGGCGTTGGGGGAGGGTTGGACCGTGTGGTATTGCGCACGGTAGGCTGTTCGATGCACTCGCGGACCGCGAGCCTCGGTAGGGAGCAGGTCCGCTTGGTCGTCAACACAGACCGCCTTTCGATCCTACGGCTCGCGGTGTGTGCCCGGCGACGAGTTCGCGAGGGCGCCACAGGTCACCGCCTGACACCCATCCGACCGGAGCAACAACCCACATGACGAGCAGCATCGAGGCCACCTCGAGCGCCCCCGCCGCGACGACCACCAGCGGCAGCAAGGTCACCGTCGACGACCTCGGCTCCGAGGAGGCCTTCCTCGCCGCGATCGACGAGACCATCAAGTACTTCAACGACGGCGACATTGTCGAAGGCACCGTCGTCAAGGTCGATCGGGACGAGGTCCTGCTCGACATCGGCTACAAGACCGAGGGTGTCATCCCCTCGCGCGAGTTGTCGATCAAGCACGACGTCGACCCCGCCGAAGTTGTGTCGGTCGGTGACCACATCGAGGCCCTGGTTCTCCAGAAGGAGGACAAGGAGGGGCGGCTGATCCTCTCGAAGAAGCGTGCCCAGTACGAGCGGGCGTGGGGCACCATCGAGAAGATCAAGGAAGAGGACGGTGTCGTGCGCGGCTCCGTCATCGAGGTGGTCAAGGGTGGCCTCATCCTCGACATCGGGCTGCGCGGCTTCCTGCCGGCCTCACTCGTCGAGATGCGTCGGGTCCGTGACCTCCAGCCGTACGTGGGACGCGAGCTGGAAGCCAAGATCATCGAACTGGACAAGAACCGCAACAACGTGGTCCTGTCCCGCCGGGCCTACCTGGAGCAGACCCAGTCCGAGGTACGGACCGAGTTCCTGCACAAGCTCCAGAAGGGGCAGGTCCGCAAGGGCGTCGTCTCCTCGATCGTCAACTTCGGCGCGTTCGTCGATCTGGGCGGCGTCGACGGCCTGGTGCACGTGTCCGAGCTGTCCTGGAAGCACATTGACCACCCGTCCGAGGTGGTCGAGGTGGGCCAGGAGGTCGAGGTCGAGGTGCTCGACGTCGACCTGGACCGGGAGCGGGTCTCGCTGTCGTTGAAGGCGACCCAGGAAGACCCGTGGCGGCAGTTCGCGCGTACCCACGCGATCCAGCAGATCGTCCCGGGCAAGGTCACCAAACTGGTGCCGTTCGGCGCGTTCGTCCGCGTCGACGACGGTATCGAGGGCCTGGTGCACATCTCGGAGCTGGCCGAACGTCACGTGGAGATCCCCGAGCAGGTCGTGCAGGTCGGTTCCGAGGTCATGGTCAAGGTCATCGACATCGACCTGGAGCGGCGACGGATCTCGCTGTCGCTCAAGCAGGCCAACGAGGGCTTCGTCGAGGGCGAGGAGCACTTCGACCCGACCCTCTACGGCATGGCGGCGACCTACGACCCCGAGGGCAACTACATCTACCCGGAGGGCTTCGACTCCGACACCGGTGAGTGGCTCGACGGCTTCGACAAGCAGCGCGAAGAGTGGGAGCGGCAGTACGCCGAGGCCCGGGTGCGCTGGGAGGCCCACACCAAGCAGGTCCAGACGGCCCGCGCGGCCGACGCCGAGGCGCCGGCGACCAGCACCACCCCCGGCGCACCGGCGGTCACCGGCCCGGCCACCTCGTCGTCGCCGGCACCGGTCCGGCCCGCCGAGGAGCCGGCCGGCACTCTGGCCACCGACGAGGCGCTCGCCGCCCTGCGGGAGAAGCTGGCCGGCGGCAAGACCTGACCCGACCGGGAAAACGACGCAACGGCCCCGTACCAACCGGTACGGGGCCGTTGCGCGGATGTCGGTCGGCAGGCACGTCAAGGGACGCCGATCCAGGCAGGCGACCCGGGCGAGACCGTGGTCGACGTGACCGGTACCGGCCGGTCGCGTCGGGTTGGACCGGTTGGCGCAACGGCGGTCGGTGGGGCGGGTGGCCGGGGCGCGGGGCGGTAGGAAACACTCGGTCGCGTGCTGATGGTGGGATTGACCGGTGGGATCGGGGCCGGCAAGAGCGCGGTCGCCGATCGCCTGGCCGAGCTCGGCGCTGTCGTCATCGACGCCGACCGGCTCGCGCGCGCCGCCGTCGCACCGGGTACCGAGGGCCTGGCCGAAGTGGTGGCCGCCTTCGGTGACGGCGTGTTGACCACCGATGGCGCGCTGGACCGGCAGGCACTCGCGAGCCGCGTCTTCGGCGACGACGGTGCGCGCCGCCGGCTGGAGGAGATCATCCACCCCCGGGTACGGGCGCGCACCGCCGAACTGGTCGCCGCCGCACCCGCCGATGCCGTTGTGGTCAACGACGTGCCGTTGCTCGTCGAGGCCGGCCTCGCGCCGGCGTACGAGGTGGTGGTCGTCGTGGCGGCCGACGAGCAGACGCGGATCGGACGGCTGGTCGCCGACCGGGGCATGACCCCGGAGCAGGCGCGGGAGCGGATCCGGGCGCAGGCCACCGACGAGCAGCGGCGGGCGGTGGCCGACGTGGTGATCGTGAACAACGGTACCCGGGAGGCGCTGCGCCGCCGCGTGGACGAGGTCTGGCACGAGCGGCTGAGCGCCGCGCGCGGTCCGGTGAATTGACGATCGCGCGCCGTGGGGTGAGCGCGGCGCGCGGTCGGGGGATTGACGATCATGCGCCGCACCACCCGGGTATTCCGGACTGGTACGGCGCTCGCGGCGGCCGGTCAGCGCTTCACGCGCGACCGCGCTGGTGCGCCCGTCGGTCGAACCGGGGCTGCAACCTCGCGTCGGGGCACGGACCCGTGTGAGATCCGCGTAGCTCCCGAACGGCCGCCGCGAGCGGCCTACGTGTCGACCGTAGACCCGTGATGTCAGGCACACAATCGCAATTGCGGAGGCAACCGAGCACCCACCGTCGGGCGTACCGGTCGACCTGCGGTTCCTGTCATACCGCCGGCGTACGGTTGTTGCCATGCCGCTCGACATTCCCCGTCTGGACCGTCCCTTCGAGCTGATCAGCGACTACAAGCCGTCCGGTGACCAGCCGACCGCGATCGACGGCCTGGAGAGCCGACTGCGCCGCGGTGACCGCCATGTCGTGCTGCTGGGCGCGACCGGTACCGGCAAGAGCGCCACCACCGCCTGGCTGATCGAGCGGATGCAGCGGCCGACGCTGATCATGGCTCCCAACAAGACGCTCTGCGCCCAGTTGGCCAAGGAGTTCCGGGAGCTGCTGCCCAACAACGCGGTCGAGTACTTCGTCAGCTACTACGACTACTACCAGCCCGAGGCCTACATTCCGCAGACCGACACGTACATCGAGAAGGACTCCTCGGTGAACGAGGAGGTCGAGCGGCTACGGCACTCGGCGACGATGAGCCTGCTCACCCGCCGCGATGTGGTCGTGGTCGCCACGGTGTCCGCGATCTACGGTCTCGGTACGCCCCAGGAGTACCTCGACCGGGCGGTGCGGCTGCGGGTCGGCCAGGAGTTCGAGCGGGACAAGCTGCTGCGCCGCCTCGTCGACATCCAGTACGCGCGCAACGACCTCGCGTTCAACCGGGGCACGTTCCGGGTCCGGGGCGACACGCTGGAGA
>JAVHWE010000627.1:0-5161 GCA_032160285.1 Micromonosporaceae bacterium
CGACGCACCGCCGAGGCCGCTCCGCGCCGCTCGCGACGGGCCGAGGAGGAGCGGGTCCGGCGCGCCGCCCACGACGTTGAGTTCCCGCGCTCCCGACGGGCCGACGATGACTCCACCCGCCCCTGGCGGGCCGACGATGGCCTCTCGCGCCGTAGTCGGGGCGACGATCACCCAGCGCCGACCCGTCGGGGCGACGACGGCCTGACCACCGGCACCGAAAATCTGCGTCACCCCCGCTGGACCGACGATGGCATCGCGCGGCGCCAGCCTCGCACCGGCACCGAGGAATCCCCCCTCCGCCCGATCCGCGACGACGACCCGCCGCCCCGCAGGTCACGTACCGTCGACGACGAGCCGCGCCGGTGGCCCCGAGACGACGACGAGGACCGGCCGCGCTCGCGGCGTACCCGACGCGGCGCCGATTCCGGCTCGTGGCGTCCGCGCGACCCGGCCGACGACGACGATCGTCACCCGACCGGCGACGGCACCGGATGGCGGACCACAAGCAGCGACCCCCGGGGTTGGCAGGCCGGCCGCGAGACCGGCGCGAGCTGGCGTACCGACGGGCATCCCACGCCGGGCCGCAAGCCGGTCACCGCCGATGTCCCCCCCTGGGGAGGGATCGGCGGTTCGGAATCGACGTTCAACGGATTCGCGGCGCGCAACCTCGGACCACGCGCGATCAGCGCCGGTCCGGCCGACAGCGGGCCGGGCGAGCAGGCGGACAGGTCACCCCTCGATACCTGGCGTACCGAGAATGGCACGTGGCGTACCCGGGGTACCGCCGGAACCGGCTCGTGGCGCACGCCGCTGGTACCGCCCGACACCGGCCCATCCGTGGCGGAAGCGTCCATGGCCGGCGGGTCAGCGATCGGCGCCTCCGCCGCCGGCGGGTACGGAACGGGTGATGTCGGCACCGCCGGGGACCGGCGTGTCCGGAGCCTGCCGGAGACCGGTTCGTGGAGCCGCAGCCGCGGCGAGTTCATCCCGGGCACGGCGGACACGGGTGAGGAGCCGAGCTTCACGATCGGCCGTTTCGACGACACCGGCGAGATCCCGAAGGAGCTGGTCCGCGCGCTCAAGAGCGGGCGGGTACTCGACCACGACGACTTCAACGGCACCGGCCGCCGCAAGGGGATCGGCAGCGAGCCGGCTTCGCGCGATCAGACACGGTGGCGCGCCGACCCCGTCGACCGGTATGAGCGGGACCGGACCGACGGCGGCAACGGTACCGGCCGCCGCCGAGCCTCCGCGGCTGAACCCGACGATCGTGACGATGAGTCCGTTGCCCGCCGGCGGCATCCACTCGACGTCGATGAGGATCGCGATCTCGGCCGCGCCGCGCCCGTTCGTCGCGACGGTGGAGCACCGCGCGAGGGTCGCGCGGCACGCCGTGGCCTGTGGGAGGAGGGCGGTCCGCGGGAGAGCCGGGACGGGATTCGCGAGGAGGGTGGCCTTCGCGACGGCCGGGCGCCACGAGACGACCGGGCACCACGAGACGACCGCGGTTCGCGGGACTATCGGGAGGACACCGGACGTCGGCGGGATCGCGGCGGCCGGACCGACCGAACCGGGGACGAGGACCGGGTGACCGCACGGAGCCCCGCTGACGTTCCCCGGGCGCGGCGGGCACTGTCCGCCCGCTCGGACGAACGGTACGACGAACGGTACGAGGAGCCGCGTGCGCGCTCCCCGCGCGACGACGATGGCGGCGGCCGGTACCGATCGGGTCGGGCGACCACCGCCGAGTACCGCGGCACCGGGGAGTACCGCGGTGCCCAGCACGCGTCGGGCAGGTACCCAGATGAAGACGGCCGACCGGTGGTACGGGATGGCGCCCGCCGCGGTACGGCCACGGTCGCGAGTCAGCGCGGCGGCCAGAACGTCATCATGCCGCGGGCCATCGGGGGCCGAACCTCCGCCGTTGGGCGGGCTCGCCGGCTCAACGCCTACGACGACGAGGACCGGGTCGAACGGAGCGCAGACAACTCGGCGTTCGGATTCTCCGGGGCCGGCTTCGCGGCGGTCGCCTGGTTCGGACTTCCGCTCGGTGCGTTTCTGCTGTGGGCGGTGATCCTCGGCGGTACCGCGCGGGCCGACTGTGTCGACGCCGCCGGCCGCGCGTGCCCAGCCCCCCGCGAGGCCGCGTTCACCACGTTCTACGCGCACCTGCCCCAGTTCGGGGTTGCGGTCGTGCTGAGTATCGTCGTCGCGCTCGGGATCCGGTTCGTTTCGCCGTTCTGGAAAGCCGCGACCGTCGGCTTCGCCGCAGCGGTGGTCGGTGGCGGCGCCACGACCGTTCTCTTTACGGTTCTCAACAGCGGAACCATCTGATCGACCGGGTCACGCGATGACGCATGGCCGGACGAGGCCCGTCCACGGGATCGACGCCGACAGAGTTATCCGACCCGGTGTCCCCGATCCGCCGTAGCGCGGGTGTGATGGCTCGAAAAGATCGGCGTAATCCGACGCCAGTCGTGGATCCCGAGGATAGTCCGAGGGACGGGCTGCGGCGCGGCGACACAAACGGGGGGCGCCGAACCCGGACGAAAACGGGCGGTGCGCGTCACACGCACCGCCCGTTTTATGCCGCGCGTCGGCCTACCGCTTGTCGGCGACCACGGTCAGCGTGAACGCCGCCGAAACCTCGGGGTGCAGGCGGACCCGCACCTTGTAGTCACCGGTCGACTTGATGTGCCCGGGCAGCTCAAGGCGGCGCTTGTCAAGGTCGGGGCCGTTGGCCCGCTTGACCGCCGCGGTGACCTCGGCCGGGGTGACCGACCCGTACAGCCGGCCACCATCGCCGGCACGGACGGCCATCTTGACCGCGATCGTCTCAAGCTGTGCCTTGACCTCGTTGGCGTGCCCGAGATCGCGGATCTCGCGGGCGGAACGGGCCCGCCTGATCACCACGATCTGCTTCTCGGCGCCACGGCTCCACGGAATCGCGAAGCCCTGCGGAAGCAGGTAGTTACGGCCGTAGCCGCCCTTGACCTCGACCACGTCGCCGGGGGCACCAAGGCCGGTGACCTCCTGGGTAAGGATGATCTTCATCTCGAACCCCTCAGCGTGCCGTGGTCGTATAGGGCAGGAGCGCCATCTCGCGGGCATTCTTGACCGCGCGGGCGATCTGCCGCTGCTGCTGGGCGCTGACGCCCGTCACCCGCCGCGCGCGGATCTTGCCGCGATCGGAGATGAACTTGCGCAGCAGCGCGGTGTCCTTGTAATCGACGTAGGTGATGCTCTCCTTGTCGAGAGGATTCACCTTCTTCTTCGGCTTGCGCAGTGCCGCAGCCTTTGCCATTTTTCGTACTCCGTATGCCATCAGAACGGGGGCTCTTCGTCGAAGGATGAGCCCGATCCGCCGGCGCCGGCCGGTGCGGGGGTCGCGCTGGCCCACGGATCGTCGGCGTAGCTGCCGCCGCCGCCGGGTGCGCCACCGCCACCACCGCTCGCGCCGCCACCGGAAGCGCCGAATCCACCGCCGCCCGAGCCGCGCGACATCTTCTGCACCTTCGCCGTGGCGTACCGCAGCGACGGGCCGATCTCGTCGACCTCCAGCTCGATGACCGTGCGCTTCTCGCCCTCACGGGTCTCGTACGACCGCTGCCGGAGCCGGCCGGTGACGACAACCCTGGCGCCGCGTTGAAGCGACTCGGCGACGTTCTCCGCCGCCTGGCGCCACACGTTGCACGACAGGAAGAGCGGCTCGCCGTCCTTCCACTCGCCGGACGCGCGGTCGAGTGTGCGCGGGGTCGAGGCGACACGGAATTTGGCTACCGCAGCACCCGATGGGGTGAAGCGGAGTTCGGGGTCGTCGGTCAGGTTACCGACGACCGTAATGGTCGTTTCTCCTGCCATGGTCGCTCCTCGCGCGCACTTCAGGTGTTCGGGCCTAGCCTGCCAGGGGGAGCTGACAATTTCGGCCCGGTGCGGGATCGGGCTTGCCGGAACGGTCCTACCGGACTTCCGGCCGAATGACCTTGGTACGCAGCACCGACTCGTTGAGTCGCAGCTGGCGGTCCAGCTCGGCCACCGCCTGCGGTGCCGCCTGCAGGTCGATGACGGCGTAGATGCCCTCGGTCTTCTTGTTGATCTCGTACGAAAGGCGCCTGCGGCCCCACACGTCGAGCTTCTCGACAGAGCCACCCGACGTCCGGATGACGTTGAGATACGTGTCGAGCGATGGGGCGACGGTGCGTTCCTCAAGACTTCCGTCGAGGATCACCATGACCTCGTAATGACGCAAGACAACTCACCTCCTCTGGTCTGGCGGCCACGGTCCATCCGTGGCAGGAGGTCGTGCGTCCGTCCAGCGGTACCGAAGACCGCGGACCGGTACACAATAACGGGCCGGCCTGGCACTCCCGCATGGGGGCCTACCGAACGCATGGAGCCCACGGAACGGCCCGCTGCCGCGCACGGCGACGGTAGGGGGCTCGCCGTCGCAGAAGACCGCGGGGCGCCTCGTCCGCATCTTGGGGTGGTACCTGGGGAGGAACGACCACACCGAATGAATGGGCGAGGGCCCCGCGGAGCCTTATATACCTTACGCGTGCGGCGTTTGGATTGTACGTTTTGAGATAATAGCCCGGGTCCAGGCGATAGTCACGCCCGCCACGCACACGACCGTAAGCAACGCCAGCAGTCCAGGGCCGCGGTCACGCGGGGTACCGGACGCGGGGACGACCGGGTCGATCGCCACCGCCGAACCGCTCACGCCGGTACCGCCATTGTCCGTCGGTACCCCGTCCGCGCCCGGGTTCGACGAGCCGGCCAATGGTGCGCCGGCGGCCTGCGGACCGGTCGGCGAAGGGTCGGTCGGCGAGCCGGACACGCCCGGCGCGCTGATCCCGGGCGGACTCCCGGCCCCGCCCGAGCCCGCGGCGGACCCATCCGGTGCGGCCGGGCCGCCGTTCGCACCGGAACCCGTCGACGCCGAATCGCCGGTCGCGTTACCGGGCCCCGATCCGGGCCCGTCCGGTGCGGACGCGGGCCGCCCGTGGAAGCCGGCGCCGGTGCCATCTGCGCCCCCGCCGCCGGCGCCGTTGTCGACACCGGTCGCCGCGGGACCGTCATTGGGCACCGACATCGGCCCTACCGATCCCGACCCGGCCACGGTGACCGACACCGGGCTGAACCTGGCAGCCATGTCGTCGTC
>JAVHWE010000051.1:0-4742 GCA_032160285.1 Micromonosporaceae bacterium
GGCGTGACGCCGTCCGCGATCAGCATCAGGCTGGTCCGGAGGTGATCGGCGATCACCCGCAGCCGCACGTCGTCGGGGTGCGAATCATCGGCCAGCTGTCCGGAGTGGACGCCGTACGCCTTGCCCACCAGCGCCGCCGCGCGGTCCAGGATCGGCCGGACCTCGTCGATCTCGTAGATGTTGTCGACGCCCTGCATCAGGGCGGCCATCCGCTCCAGGCCCATCCCGGTATCGATGTTGCGCGACGGCAGGTCCCCGACGATCTCGAAGTGCTCCTTGTCGGTGAACTCTCCCATCTCGTACTGCATGAAGACCAGGTTCCAGAACTCCAGGTACCGGTCCTCGTCGACCTCGGGGCCGCCCTCGCGGCCGTACGCCGGGCCGCGGTCGAAAAAGATCTCCGAACACGGGCCGGACGGGCCTGGGATACCCATCGACCAGAAGTTGTCCGTCTTACCGCGGCGCACGATCCGCTCGGCCGGCACACCGATGGTGTCGCGCCAGATGGCAAGCGCCTCGTCGTCGTCGAGGTAGACGGTCGGCCAGATCCGCTCCGGATCGAGCCCGTACCCACCCGCGTCGACAGACTTCGTGATCAGCTCCCAGGCGAGGCTGATCGCACCCTCCTTGAAGTAGTCGCCGAACGAGAAGTTGCCGTTCATCTGGAAGAAGGTGCCGTGCCGGGTGGTCTTGCCGACCTGGTCGATGTCCGGCGTGCGCAGGCACTTCTGCACGCTCGCGGCCCGCTGCCATTTCGGCGCCTGCTGACCGAGGAAGTACGGCACGAACTGCACCATGCCGGCATTGACGAAGAGCAGGTTGGGGTCGTCGACGGCGGGCAGCGGAGCGCTGGGCACGATCGTGTGCCCGTTCGCCTCGAAGTGGCTCAGGAACCGCCGCTTGATCTCCGCTGTCCGCATCGTTACCGGTTTCCCTCGTCGGTGTCGTCACCCAGGAGCGCGCCCTCGGTGAAGGCCGCCTGAATCTCCGCCTCGCGTTCGGCCATGCCGTCGCGGACGTCGGCTACAAAGCTACGCACCGAACCCGCCACACCGACAGCGGATTGCCGCAGCGAGCCGGCGATCCCGGTCGGGCTCAACTGCTTGGCCTTGCGGCTGGCGGCGCGCACCACGAGCCCGCCGACGGCGAGCCCGACACCGAGCCACAGCAGACGTCGCATGGTAAGTCCCTTCCTCGGCCGGACGGCTCAGGCGCCCGGACGGTGCCGGCGGCGGCGCTGCTTGATCTCGGTACGCACCTCGGCGTCCTCGTCGGCACGGCGACGACGACTGGCCGCACTGCGGACGCCGTAACTGAACGCCGCCACCTTGACGAGGGGATTGGCCGCCGCCGCGGTCACCACGGTGGACAGGTTGGCCACGTTGGCGGTGATGTGCTGGACATGGTCGGTGATCGTGTCCACCCGGGCGAGCTGCCCGTTGACCCCGTCCAGCGAGGTCTGCACCTGGCCGAGCGCGGTGTTCACGTTCGCCACGGTGGCGTTGACGTTGCTCAGCATCGGGCCGGTCGCGTCGGCCACGTCGCGCAGCGCCCTGGTGGCCTCGTCGACGGTGTGCCGCAGCCGCAGGATGGGCACCGCCAGCGCGAGCACCAACACCGCGAACGCACCGGACACAATCAGCAGCGCGATCTCCCAGCCCCTCAGGTGCACGACATCCTCCTTCGCCCGGTCGACTCTCCGTCAACTCGCAAGACCCTACCGTCGCGGCCGGTCGACCGCTCCGCGGCGGTACCGTGTCGCAGCTACCGGGTACCGCCGATGCGGGACCCGCTCAGCTGTCGTCGTCGGCGGGGTGGGCGACGCCGCGCACGATGCGGCGCAGCCGGGCCAGCCGCTCGGCGACCGCCCGCTCGGCGCCGTGACTGGTCGGCAGGTAGTAGTCGCGCCCGACGATGCTGTCCGGCGGGTACTGCTGGGTGACCACGCCACGGGCGTCATCGTGCGGGTAGGTGTAGCCGACACCGTGCCCGAGCCCACGCGAACCCTGATAGTGGCTGTCGCGCAGGTGCGCCGGCACCCCACCGGCGACCCCGGCGCGGACATCCGCGGCGGCGGCACCGATCGCGGTGGTGACCGCGTTGGACTTGGGCGCCGTCGCCAGGTGTACCACCGCCTGGGCCAGGTTGAGCTGCACCTCGGGCAGGCCCACGTACTCGACCGCGTGCGCGGCGGCGTTGGCGACCAGCAGGGCCATCGGGTCGGCCATCCCGATGTCCTCGCTGGCGAAGATCACCATCCGGCGGGCCACGAACCGGGGATCCTCCCCCGCGGTGAGCATCCGGGCCAGCCAGTGCAGGGCGGCGTCCACATCGGAGCCACGCATGCTCTTGATGAACGCGCTGACCACGTCGTAGTGCGCGTCGCCGGCACGGTCGTAGCGCAGCGCCGCCACGTCGACCGCCTTCTCGGCGGTGCCGAGGTCTATCTCGCCGGCGCCCTGGGCGTGAGCGCCGGCCGCCGCGGCCTCCAACGCCGTCAGGGCCTTGCGGACGTCGCCGCCGGCCAGGCGTACCAGATGAGCTTCCGCGTCGGCGGCCAGCGTGACGGCTCCCGCGAGGCCGCGCTCGTCGGCGACCGCGCGGCGCACCAGCGCCCGCACCGCCTCGTCGTCGAGCGGGTGCAGGGTCAGCAGCACGCAGCGCGACAGCAGCGGCGAGATCACCGAGAAGTACGGGTTCTCGGTGGTCGCGGCGAGCAGCGTGACCGTCCGGTCCTCCACCGCGGACAGCAGCGAGTCCTGCTGGGTCTTGCTGAACCGGTGCACCTCGTCGATGAAGAGCACGGTCGGCGTACCGCCGGCGCGGCGGGTCCGGCGGGCCGCCTCGATCACCGCCCGGACGTCCTTGACGCCGGCCGACAGCGCCGACATCGCGACGAACCGGCGATCGGTCGCGCCGGCCACCAGGTGCGCGATCGTGGTCTTGCCCGATCCGGGCGGTCCCCACAGGATCACCGACAGCGGCGCCTGCCCGGCGACGAGCTGCCGCAGCGGGGCACCGGGCGCCAGCAGGTGATCCTGGCCCACCAGCTCGTCGAGGGTCGCCGGGCGCATCCGCACCGCGAGGGGGGAGTCGTCACGCACCGACGCGAAACCGTCGCCCCCGGCCGCGTCACCCGAGGGACGCGACGGCGACGGGTCGATCTCGAACAGCCCCGCGTCATCCACCGCGAAAACCCTACCCGTGTCGCCCCGGCGAAGCCGGGCGCGGGCGAGCCGGGCGCGGGCGAGCCGCGGTCAGCCGGCGGGTCCGACCGCCGGTGGCTGGGTGGCGACCGCCTTGGGCTTGGCGTCCACGCCCGCCTCGGCCCGCTGCGCGGCGGTGATCGGGGTGGGGGCCCCGGTCAACGGGTCCAAGCCGCCCCGGGTCTTCGGGAACGCGATCACCTCGCGGATCGAGTCGGCGCCCGCCAGCAGCATGCACACCCGGTCCCAGCCGAACGCGATGCCGGCGTGCGGCGGCGGCCCGTACCGGAACGCCTCCAGCAGGAACCCGAACTTCTCGTCGGCCTCCTGCGGCGTGATGCCGAGCAGGTCGAACACCCGCCGCTGGACGTCGCCGCGGTGGATACGCACCGACCCGCCGCCGATCTCGTTGCCGTTGCAGACGATGTCGTAGGCGTACGCGAGGGCCCGGTCCGGCGCGGATTCGAACCGGTCCGCCCACTCGTCGTTGGGCGACGTGAACGGGTGGTGCACGGCGGTCCAGCCGCCGTCATCGGTCTTTTCGAACATCGGCGCGTCGACCACCCAGCAGAACGCCCAGGCGTCCTCGTCGACCAGGCCGCTGCGGCGCGCGATCTCCTGGCGGGCCGCGCCGAGCAGCTCCTGCGCCTCGGTCCGCTCGGCGGAGGCGGCGAAGAACACCGCGTCGCCCGGCTTCGCCCCGACGGCATCGGCCAGCCCGGCGAGGTGCGCCTCGGAGAGGTTCTTCGCGACCGGGCCCCGCGCCTCGCCCGTCTCCGCGTCGAGCACCACATAGGCGAGACCCCGGGCGCCGCGCGCCTTCGCCCAATCCTGCCAACCGTCCAGTTCCTTGCGGGACTGCCCGCCGCCGCTCGGCATGACGACCGCACCGACGTACCCGCCGGCGTCGATCGCCCCGGCGAACACCCGGAATCCGGTACCCCGCAGGTACCCGGTCAGCTCGGTCAGCTCCAGGCCGTACCGCAGATCGGGCTTGTCCGAGCCGTACCGGTTCATCGCGGAGTGCCAGGTCAGCCGCGGGATCGGGGTCGGGATCCGATGATCGGCGAGCTCGCGCCACAGCGCGACGACGAGCGTTTCCCCCAGGGTGATCACGTCGTCCTGGGTGACGAACGACATCTCGATGTCGAGCTGGGTGAACTCCGGCTGCCGGTCGGCCCGGAAGTCCTCGTCGCGGTAGCAGCGGGCGATCTGGTAGTAGCGCTCCATCCCGCCGACCATCAGCAGCTGCTTGAACAGCTGCGGCGACTGCGGCAGCGCGTACCAGCTGCCGGGCTGCAACCGGACCGGCACCAGGAAGTCGCGGGCGCCCTCCGGGGTGGAGCGGGTCAGCGTCGGCGTTTCGATCTCGAAGAAGTCGCGGTCGTGCAGGACGGTACGGGCGATCTGGTTGGCCTTCGAGCGCAGCCGCAGCGCCCGCGACGGGCCGCCCCGACGAAGATCCAGGTACCGGTACCGCAGGCGGGTGTCATCGCCGGCCTCGATGGTGTCGTCGATCGGCAACGGCAGCGGGGC
>JAVHWE010000069.1:0-5879 GCA_032160285.1 Micromonosporaceae bacterium
CCCGCCCTCGTGGTAGGCGGTGACCCGCTTCTCCCGGTCACTCATGACCCGGGTCCGCCGCTCCGGACCAGCGACCACGCGGTCGATCGCCTCCTCCAGAAAGTCGTTGGTGATCGCCCGCTTGTCCACCCGGGCGGTGAGCAGCGCGGACTCGTTGATGACGTTGGCGAGGTCGGCACCGGTGAAGCCCGGGGTGCGCCGGGCGACCGAGTCGAGGTCGACGTCGGGGGTGAACGGCTTGCCCTTGGCGTGCACCCGCAGGATGGCCTTGCGGCCCTCCATGTCCGGCCGGTCGACCGCGATCTGCCGGTCGAACCTGCCGGGGCGCAGCAGCGCCGGGTCGAGGATGTCGGGCCGGTTGGTGGCCGCGATCAGGATCACGCCGCCCTTGGTATCGAAGCCGTCCATCTCCACGAGCAGCTGGTTGAGGGTCTGCTCCCGCTCGTCGTGGCCACCACCGAGGCCCGCGCCACGATGGCGACCGACCGCGTCGATCTCGTCGACGAAGACGATCGCCGGAGCGTTCGCCTTGGCCTGCTCGAACAGGTCGCGGACGCGGGAGGCACCGACACCGACGAACATCTCGACGAAGTCCGAACCGGAGATCGAGTAGAACGGCACGCCGGCCTCGCCGGCGACCGCCCGGGCCAGCAGCGTCTTACCGGTGCCGGGCGGACCGTACAGCAGCACGCCCTTCGGAATTTTCGCACCGAGCGCCTGGTACTTCGCCGGGGCCTGGAGGAAGTCCTTGATCTCGTGGAGCTCCTCGACCGCCTCGTCGGCACCGGCAACGTCGGAGAACGTCGTCTTCGGGGTGTCCTTGGAGATCAGCTTCGCCTTGGACTTGCCGAAGTTGAGGACCCGCGAACCGCCACCCTGCATCTGCGACATGAACAGCAGCAGCAGGACCACCAGGACCGCGATCGGGAGGAGGTTGACCAGCAACCCGACCACGACGCTGCTCTTGGTGACCTTGGTGTCCCAGCTGACGATCTTCTCGCTGCTCTGCAGCTGGTTGACCTTGGCGTAGATGTCGCGCAGCGCGTCAGCCGGCACCTGGGTCTGCACCTTGGTGGTGCCCTCGAAACTCTGCCTCAGGTCCAGGTTGAGCGTCTGCTCCTTGTCCTCGATGAGGACCGTTTTGACGCTGCCGTTGTCGAGCAGCTGAATGGCCTTGGATGTGTCGACCTTCTTGTAGCTGGCGCCACCGGTGAACAGGGTGCTAGCCGCGATCGCACCGAGGATCACAATGATGAACCAGACCACTGGCCGGCGGAAGAATCGGGTCCGTTCCATGTCGTTGTCGGGCGCGGTGCAGCGCCCGGCACCTCCTGATCCCAGAAGACCGTACCCGCGCCAGACGCGTTACCGACGCGAGGCCGGAGTGCGCCAGGTCGACGACACACCGGTTATTTGACGGTACACCGTGCCCCATAACCGTGCGGACGAGCACCTCTAGCCGGCAACAGCCGGTGTCAAAGCCCCGACCA
The DNA here is from genome assembly GCA_032160285.1 of Micromonosporaceae bacterium. Lineage (GTDB taxonomy): Bacteria > Actinomycetota > Actinomycetes > Mycobacteriales > Micromonosporaceae > Planosporangium. Next base: position 1,491 of record JAVHWE010000069.1, read on the forward strand.
GGGACTGTGCCGGTCAGCCGAGGCGAAAAGAATGCTTTAAGCCACAAATCGGAAATGCGGCTTCAGCTACGGGCGTACACGTTGGCGCGCAGCACTCCGACGTACGGGACCTCGCGATATCGCTCGTTGTAATCAAGACCGTACCCAACGACGAACTCACTCGGGATATCGAACCCGACGTACCTCACCGGCACGTTCACCTTCACGGCGTCAGGCTTTCGGAGGAGCGCCACCACCTCTACGGACGCGGCCTGCCGGCTCTCCAGATACTTCATCAGCCAGGACAGGGTGAGCCCGGAGTCCACGATGTCCTCGACGATGATCACGTGGCGGCCGGCGACGTCGCGGTCCAGATCCTTCAGGATGCGTACCACCCCGGACGACGTGGTGCCCTGCCCGTAGGACGACACCGCCATGAACTCGAGTTCCACCGGCGGACCGATCCGGCCCAGGGCGCGCGCGAAGTCGGCCAAGAACATGACAGCACCCTTGAGCACACCGACGAGGAGTACCGATTCGGCGTCCCCGTAGTCGGCGGCCACCTGCTTCGCCAGGTCGATGGTCTTCTCGCGGATCTGTTCCTCGGTGACGACCACCCGGTCGATGTCGGCGGCGTGCCAGTTGCCCTCGCCCAAGCCGACAAGGGTGCCCCATCCACCGGCGGACTGGCCGGCGGGGGTACCGCCAGCGCGTTCCGTCACCGCGGTATGCCGCGACGGTCACGCCGGCGACACCGACATCACAGCCGGCGCGGCTGACGTTGCCCGTCGACGCTGGCGAGCCAGTCCGCGCCGTCGCGACTGTCCGTGCTCAGACCGAGGGCGGAAGCGGCGCCGAGCAGGGTCAACAGGGCGACGACGACGAGGAGTTCCATGGCGGCAACACCTTCCTGGTGGGCTTACCTTCAAGGTCGGGCCGGTGCGCACCGGTGGTGAACTCAACGATCCGCCGAACGGGGTCGCCCGACTAGTGGCAGGATTGTCACCTTACCTCGATTTCCTGCCACATCGACGGTACCGTGGGGCGATGCTCACGCGAATCGCGGTGATCGTGCTCGACGACGTCGCGCCGTTCGAACTCGGCGTCCTGTGCGAGGTGTTCGGCACCGACCGGGTCGCCGACGGCTTCCCCGGGTACCGGTTCGACGTCTGCTCCCCCGACGGCCGCCCGGTCCGCACCAGCTCGGGCTGGCTGCTGACACCGACCGGCGACCTCGCCGCGGTCTCCGACGCCGACCTGGTCGCTGTGCCGGCCCATCCGCTCGGATCACCGGCGCCACCGGCGGTCACGGCCGCGCTGCGGCGGGCCGCCGACCGCGGGGCGCTTGTGCTGTCGGTCTGCTCCGGGGCGTTCGTGCTGGCCGAGGCCGGTGTCCTGGACGGACGGCGGTGCACCACGCACTGGCGGTACGCAGCCGAACTGGCCCGCCGGTACCCGCGGATCACGGTGGACCCGAACGTGCTCTACGTCGTCGACGACAACATCATGACCAGCGCCGGCACGGCCGCCGGCATCGACCTGTGCCTGCATCTGGTCCGGCGCGAACACGGGTCGGCGGTGGCCAACGCGCTCGCCCGCCGGATGGTGGTACCGCCGCACCGCGATGGCGGGCAGGCCCAGTACGTGGAGGCGCCGGTGCCGCGCACGGCCGACGCACCGACCCTGGAGCCACTGCTGTCCTGGCTGGTCAGCACGCTCGACCAGGGGCACACGGTCGAGTCGCTCGCCGCCCGCGCGCACATGTCGACGCGCACCTTCGCCCGCCGGTTCCGGGCCGAGACCGGCGCCACGCCACACGACTGGCTGACCGCACAGCGGGTTCTGCTGGCCCGCCGGCTGCTGGAGGACAGCGACCTGGGCGTCGACGCGATCGCCGCCCGCGCCGGCCTCGGTACCGCCGCGATGCTGCGCCACCACTTCACCCGGCGGGTGGGCGCGACCCCCCAGCTGTACCGGACGACCTTCCGCGACCGGGCCAGCTGATCGGACGGACCTGATCGGACGGGACCGCCTAGTAGCCGGTGGCCGCGCCGTCGGCGCGGGGTTCGCTGCCGGCGATGTAGCCGCCGTCGGGCAGACGCCAGATGGCCTGGCCGTAGCCGAACCCGGCACCGGTGGCGACCACCCGTACGTCGTGGCCGCGCTGGCGGAGCCCGTCGACCGCGGCGCGCCCGGCGGAGTCGGCCAGCAGGCCGGATTCGACCCGGACCTCGGTACCGGCGTGCCAGTACCAGCGCGGCCGGTCCAGCGCCCGCTGCGGATCCAGGCCGTCGTCCACCGTGGACAGCACCAGCTGGACATGGCCCTGCGGCTGCATATGGCCGCCCATCACGCCGAACGGGCCTACCGGCTCGCCGCCGCGGGTCAGGAAGCCCGGGATGATCGTGTGGAACGGGCGCTTGCACGGTGCGACCACGTTCGGGTGGCCGGCCTCCAACGAGAATCCGGCGCCCCGGTTCTGCAGACCGAATCCGGTACCCGGCACCACCACGTGCGAGCCGAAACCCATGTAATTGCTCTGGATCAGGCTGACCATCATGCCGCCCGGGTCGGCCGCGCAGAGGTACACGGTGCCACCGCGGACCGGGACCCCGGCGGCCGGTACCGAAGCGTGGTCTTTGATCAAAGCCCGCCGGCCGTCCGCGTAACCCTTGTCGAGCAGGGCCGCCACCGGAGCGGCGACGAAGTCGGGGTCGGCCACGTACGCGTGCGCGTCGGCGAACCCCAGCTTCATCGCCTCGATCTGCCGGTGGAGGCGCTCGTCCGGCGCGCCGTCGGCCGGGTCGTACCCTTCGAGCACGTTCAGCGCGAGCAGCGCCGCGAGGCCCTGGCCGTTGGGCGGGATCTCCCATACGTCGTAGCCTCGGTAGCCGGTCGACACCGGGTCCACCCAGGTCGACGTGTGCTGGTCGAAGTCATCGACGGTGAGAAGGCCGCCGGTGCCGGCCGCGTACGCCGCCACCGCGGCGGCGATCTGCCCGCGGTAGAACCCCTCGGCCCCGGTGTCGGCGATCAGCCGCAGCGTGCGGGCCGCATCCGGGTTGCGCCAGCGCTCACCGGCCCGCGGTGCCCGCCCGCCCGGCGCGAACACCCGCGACCATTCGGTGAACTCCGGACCGCGCAGCCGCGAGTGCAGGTCCCGGACCGTGCGGTCCCAGCCCGCGGCCACCCCCGGCGACACCGGGTAGCCGTGTTCGGCGTACCAGACCGCGTCGGCGAACAGCTCGGCGAACGGCCGCGTGCCGAACCGTCGGTGCAGGTCACGCCAGCCGGCCGGAGCGCCGGGCACGGTCACCGGTAACCAACCCCGATCCGGTACGACCTCGGCCGCGCCGGCCTGCGCACCACCGAGCGCCGCGGACGCGACCGATCCGGCACCCCGGGCCCGGACCACCTCCGGGGTGAGCGCGGCCGGTGAACGCCCGGACGCGTTGAGACCGTGTACCGCGTGACCGTCCCAGACCAGCGCGAACAGGTCGCCGCCGATGTCGTTGGAGCCGGGCTGTACCACGGTGAGGGTGATCGCGGCCGCCACCGCGGCGTCGACCGCGTTGCCGCCCCGGCCGAGCACGGCGAGCCCGGCGGCCGCGGCCAACGGTTGGCTGGTGGCGACGGCGCCGCGCGGCGCGTACACGGGTTGTCGCCCGTGCTGCGGGGGGTAAGCCGGATCACGGCCGTGGTGCGGGGCAGCCATATCCGAACCTAACCACGGACCGGGGTCAGCCGTCCCTGCCGGCGGGCCACCCGTAGGGCTCCCGGTAGGGCCACCGCGCCCTGGCCGTGCCAGCGGGTGACCAACGCGTCGAGCGCGTCGACATGCCGGGCCCCCAGTGCGGATCCGCCGACGCCGAGCTGGCGGGCCCAGCGGTGCAGTACCCGCGTCCGCAGCGCCGGCGGCAGTTCCGCGAGGGCCGCCACGATGAGGCCGCCGTCGCCGTCGGCGGCGTCGCGGGCGGCCGCGGCGGCCAGTTCGTCGAGCACCTCGGCGTCGGCGGCGGCCAGCCCGGCCGACCGGGCGAGGTTGGTCACCAGCCCGGGGCCGAGCGCGTCGACGAGTGCCGGGAACACCCCGCGCAGCCGGGCCCGGGCGTACGCCGGGTCGGTGTTGTGCGGGTCCTGCCACGGCGACAGGCCCAGCGCCGCGCAGGCCGCCACCGTGTCCGCCCGCCCGACCTGCAGCAACGGCCGCAGCAGGGCGATCCCGTCGAGGTCGCGGGCGGCCGGCATGGCGGCCAGGCCACGCGGGCCGGCGCCCCGCGCCAACGCGAGCAGTACCGTCTCGGCCTGGTCGTCGCGGGTGTGGCCGATCAGAACCGCGGCGGCGCCCAGACCCCGGGCCGTGTCCGTCAACGCCTCGTACCGCGCGGCCCGCGCCGCCGCCTCGGGTCC
>JAVHWE010000085.1:0-2691 GCA_032160285.1 Micromonosporaceae bacterium
TGGTGTTGCCCGCGTCGAGGCCCTTCAGGAACATGTTCGCCGCATCGAACGCGACGTCGCTGTAGGTACCGGCGTCAACGCTCCACTTGGTCTTGTAGTCGGCCACGAACGTGCCGCCCGCCTTGGACGCCGGCGAGCAGGGACAGGTGACGATGCTGCCGACCGCCGCGTCGTTCCCGGCCGCCTTCGCGAAGCCCGGGTCGTTGACGCCGTCGCCGCCGATCTGGATGCCCTTCCAGTTCCCAGCCGTGAGCTGCTTACGCAGCAGACCCGCGTTCTGGTAGTACCCGCCGTAGAAGAACGCGGTCGCCCCGCTGGAGACGACCTTCTGCACCGTCGCGGAGAAGTCGGTCTGCTTGCCGTCCGCCCCGGTCTTGTCGGTACCGACCACCTGGGCGCCCAGCGCGGTCTTCACCGCGTCGGCGAGGCCCGCACCGTACGCGGACTGGTCGTCGGCCACGAAGACCTTGTCGGACTTCAGCACGTTCTTGATGTACGCCGCCGCGGCCGGGCCCTGCGCGCCGTCGTTGGCCACCGCACGGTGGAAGACCTTCCAACCGTGCGCGGACAGCGACACGCGGGTGGCCGACGGGGTGATCGTGGGAACTCCGGCGGAGTCGAAGATCGGGTCGGCCGCCTCGGACTCACCCGAGAACGGCGGCCCCACCACGCCGAGAAGCTTCTGGTCGGTGATGGCCTGGCGCGCCACCCCGGGTGCGACCTCCGGGGCGCCCTGCGAGTCGAACTTCTTAAGCGTGACGCAGCCCTTGCCGTTCTTCGCGTTGTACTGGTCGACAGCCAGTTCCGCGCCCTGCTCGATGTTGACACCGAGGTTGGCCGACGACCCGGTCAGTGCACCGACGTACGCGAGCGAGAAGCCGCAGTTCGCCCCGCCGGCGGTGTCTGATTTGGTGCTCTTGTTACACGCGGCGGCTCCGGCGAGAAGCACCACAATGCCCACTCCGCCGATCGCGCGCGTGAGTCCCTGCCTCAAGACTCGACCCCTCCTCCATCCGATGGACCTCCGTGGATACCAGCAGCTTTGTCGGCTGGCGAAGGTCCCAAGAAAACCGTGGTCCGGTCTGCGCGGGGACTCTATTCCACAGCGGAGCGCACCGTAAGTAGTTGGCAGCCGGGTTGGCTGAACCGTTACATGATCGGTCCTTACGGCACTGTTCGGTCAAACACGGACGTGTTTCAGGCCGGCTTAGCTGAGGGATTCGTCGGCGATTCCGCCAGAATGCGGTCGGCGACCTCCCGCATCGTCATTCGGTGATCCATCGCCGTTCGCTGGATCCACTGGAAGGCCTGCGGCTCGGTCATCGTGTAGGCCGCCATCAACATGCCCTTGGCCCGCTCCACCGCCTTGCGGGTATCCAGCCGTTCCTGCAACGAGGCGACCTCGGCCTCCAAGGCGGCCACCTCGGAAAACCGGGAAATGGCAACTTCTATCGCCGGCACCAGGTCGCTTTTCTGGAAGGGCTTGACCAGGTACGCCATCGCTCCCGCGGCGCGGGCGCGCTCGACCAGCTCGCGCTGGCTGAACGCGGTCAGGATCACGACCGGCGCGATCCGGGCGCCGGCTATCTTCTCGGCGGCCACCAGTCCGTCCATGATCGGCATCTTGATGTCCAGGATCACCAGATCGGGTCGGGCGTCCTGGGCCAGCCGTACCGCGGTCTCCCCGTCGGCCGCCTCGCCGACGACGTCGTACCCCTCTTCGATCAACATCTCGCGAAGGTCCAGCCGGATGAGCGCCTCATCCTCCGCGATGAGCACCCGACGGCTCCGTACGTCAGCCACCCGCGACACTCCGATCGAACTCGTTATCCTGCGGCGGTCACCACCACGATCAGAGTAGTCGGTAGGCTGGACCGTCGTACCGGTCCCCGTATCCCAACCGGCAGAGGAACGGAGCTCAAACCTCCGACAGTGTGGGTTCGAATCCCACCGGGGGCACGCAGAACATCGCACCAATTTGTCCGGCCGTGGGCGCAGTCGCTCCTGCGGCGGTTTCGCTGTTTCTGGGCGCAAACTGTTCGCGGGCCTGCCGGCCACGCGGTTGCCGCCGTTGCTCACCATCGTCGACGTGCTCACCAAGCGCGAACGGGTCCACCGTGAGCAGGTCGAGTCGACCTGGGTGGCTGCGGCAACCGGTAGCAGGACCGGTGAGCGGGCCGCGGGCAGGTTCTCTCGCGGCGGTGGGGCCCGCCGCCCCGACGGTGGGAAATCGCGCTGCGTTCGCCAACGGTCCCTGCCAGACAGGCCCTACTGCTGGGGGAACGCGTGCAGCCGACGATCCAGCCGCCCATCGACTCCGACGTCGATCTGCATGCAGCGCGCCAACGCGGCGAACTGCGTCGCGCGCCATGGTCTGTCCTCGCCGCGATCTCGGTTGGCGGCGCGCTCGGCGCGTGTACCCGGTTTGGCTTGACGGTTGTGTGGCCGCACCGGCCCGATCAGTTCCCGTGGGCGACCTTCGCCACCAACGTCAGCGGGTGTCTACTCATCGGCATCCTCATGGTGCTCATCACCGAGGTCGGGCCGGCGCACCGGCTGCTGCGCCCGTTCCACGGCGTCGGGGTCCTCGGCGGATTCACAACCTACTCCACCTACACCGTCGACATCCACCAGCTCGTCGCCGCCGGTGCGGCCGGAACCGGCCTGATCTACCTGGCCGGCACTCTCGCC
>JAVHWE010000142.1:0-22303 GCA_032160285.1 Micromonosporaceae bacterium
CGTGGGTGGTGACCTCGTACCCGCTGGGCACGTCCGGTGATCGGCGTACGTCCAGCGACAGCGTCAGAACCTGGCGGCCGAACCGTTCGGCGATCTCGGCGATCAACTCCGGTCGGGCGATGGCGGCGGTGTTGACGCCGACCTTGTCGGCACCCGCGCGCAGCAGGGTGTCCACGTCCGACACGGACCGGACACCGCCGCCGACGGTCAGCGGAATGAACACGCTTTCGGCGGTACGGCGGACCACGTCGAGCATGGTGGCCCGGCCGTCCGACGACGCGGTGACGTCCAGGAAGACCAGTTCGTCGGCGCCGGCGGCGTCGTAGGCGGCGGCGAGTTCCACCGGGTCGCCGGCGTCGCGCAGGTCGGCGAAGTTGACGCCCTTGACCACCCGACCGGCGTCCACGTCCAGGCAGGGAATCACGCGTACGGCCAGGGTCATGGCAGGTACGCCTCCACTTCGATCTCGACGAGCATGTCGGGGTGCACCAGGCCCGGTACCGTCACCAGGGTCGCGGCCGGCCTGGTGGCATCGAACACCGAACCGTGGGCCCGCCCGACGGCGTCGGCGTGGTCTACGCCCACCACGTACATCCGGGTCCGGACCACGTCCTCGGCGGTTGCGCCGTAGGCACTCGCCGCGTCGAGGGCGATCGTCAGGGCGAGCAGGGCCTGCGCGTACGGGTCACCGGCGTGCTGTACGACGCCGTCGACGGTGGCCGTGCAGCCGGCCGTCAGCACCCACGGCCCGGCCCGGACGGCGCGCGAGTACCCGTACCGGTCCTCCCACGGACCACCGGAGCCGAGCCGGTCGATCACTGGATCTCCGACAGCGCGGCGAGCGCCTCGGCCACGGTGAACGCCCCGTCCCGCAGGGCGTCGTCGACGATCACGCCTTCGACCCCGGCGGGGCCGAGGGCGGCGAGTTGGCGCAGGTCGTCGAGCTTGGACACGCCGCCGCAGGCGACGACCGGCCTGCTGGTACGCCCGCAGACCTCCAGCAGCAACGTCACATTGGGGCCGGTCGGGGTACCGTCGCGGAGCACGTCGTCCACCACGTACCGGGCGCAGCCGGCCCGGTCGAGCCGGTCCAGGATCGCGAACAGGTCACCGGTCGACCGACGACCCGGTACCGCCAGGGTGTGCCCGCGCACGTCGAGCCCGACCGCGACCCGGTCGCCGTAGGTGGCGCACGCGTACCCGCACCAGTCCAGGTCGGCCAGGGCGGCGGGGCTCAGGTTGACCCGGGCCGCGCCGGTCGACAGCGCCCGGCGCAACGACTCGTCGTCGGCCACCCCGGCGGACAGCGCGACGGCGAGGTCGAGCCGCTGCACGGCCCTGGCGATCAGATCGGTGTTGGCGCCGCGGCCGTCGGCGGCGTCCACGTCGACGAGGTGGACCCATGCGACGCCGTCGCGTTTCCAGCCGAAGGCGGCCTCCAGCGGGTCACCGGACGCCGCGGTTGCGCCGTGGCCCCGGACCACCCGACCGCCGGCCACGTCGATGGTGGGCAGCAGGGTCACGGCCACGTCAGGTCCTCCGGTCCACGGCGAGCACGAACAGTACGGGCGCGCACAGCACGATCAGGACGGTTAAGGCTATGCGAGTGGACAGGCCATCGACCAGCAACCACACGAATCCCAACGCCGACAGCGCCCCGACGAGGATGGCGGCCCGCTCGGCGCGGGTGACCCGCGACGGCAGCCGACCGGCCCGACGACGGCGCCAACCGCCGGGGCGCGAGGCGCCCGGACGCAGGCGACGCAGCCTCGCCCGACGGCGGACGGCCCGCTCGCGCCGGACCCGGTTGCGGTGGGCCTGGGCTTCGCGCTCCGCCCGCCGCAGCGCCCGCTCCCGGCTCATGGCGGCGACCCGGCCGCGCTCACAGCCCGCCGACCCAGTTGGCGAGCAGGACCGCGCCGGCATCGCCGGACTTCTCCGGGTGGAACTGGGTGGCCCACAGCGGGCCGTACTCGACCGTGGCGGCGAACACTCCACCATGGACGGTGGTACCGACCGCGGCGCCGTCGATCACGGCGGGCCCGGCGTAGGAGTGGACGAAGTAGAACCGGGTGCCGGGCGCGATCCCGGCCCCGAGCCGAGTGGAGTCTGGCCAGGTGACGGTGTTCCAGCCCATGTGCGGCACAATCGGCGCGGTCAGCCGGGTCACCGCGCCCGGCAGCACCCCGATGCCCTTCGTCACCACGCCGAACTCCTCGCCGGCGGAGAACAGGATCTGCATGCCGACGCAGATGCCCAGAACCGGCCGACCGTCCCGGATCCGGTCCACGATCACCGGCCCGGCACCGATGTCGTCGATACCGGCCATGCAGGCGGCGTACGCGCCGACGCCGGGCACCACCAGTCCGTCGGCGGCGCGGGCCAGGGCGAGGTCCCCGGTGACCGTCACCCGCGCGCCGGCCCGTTCCAGCGCCCGCTGCGCCGACCGCAGGTTGCCCGACCCGTAGTCGAGCACCACAACCCGGGGTCCCGCGCCCACTAGAGGACCCCCTTCGTACTGGGGATGCCCGCGCCGCCGGTGCGCGCGGTCGCCTGGCGCAAGGCCCGGGCGACCGCCTTGAACTGCGCCTCCACCACGTGGTGGGCGTCGGGCTGGGCGCCCGGCCGGGCCGCGCGAAGCACGGTGACATGCAGCGTGATCCGGGCGGTGTGGCCGAACGACTCCCAGACGTGGCGGGTCAGGCTGGTCGCGTAGATCCCCCCGATGTACGGCGCGATGGTGGTCGGCTCGTCGTGCACCACGTACGGCCGGCCGGACAGGTCCACGGCGGCCTGCACGAGCACCTCGTCGAGCGGCACGATCGCGCTGCCGAACCGGGTCACTCCCGCCTTGTCGCCGAGCGCCTCCGCGAACGCCGTACCGAGCGCCAGCGCGGTGTCCTCGACGGTGTGGTGCGCGTCGACGTCCAGGTCGCCCTCGGTCGCCACCCGCAGGTCGTACCCGCCGTGCTTGCCGAGCTGCGCCAGCATGTGGTCGTAGAAGCCGATACCGGTACTGATCTCGACCGTCCCGGTGCCGTCAAGGTCGACTTCGACCAGCACCTTCGACTCGGCGGTGGTGCGCTCAACCCTGCCGGTACGGCCCATCAGACACTCCTGTCGACTGCGGTCAGGTCCAGTGCGGCGAGAAACGCGTCGGTCTCCGCCGGTGTGCCGGCGGTCACCCGCAGCCAGCCGGGCAGGCCGACATCGCGGATCAGCACGCCGTGGTCGAGGATGCGCCGCCACACCGCGGCACTGTCGCTCAGGCCACCGAACAGGACGAAGTTGGCGTCGCTGTCGGCGACCGGCAGGCCCCGTCCGCGCAGCTCGGCGACGATCCGGTCGCGCTCTTCCTTGATCGCCTCGACCGTCGCGAGCAGCGTCGGCGCGCAGCCCAGCGCGGCCCGGGCGGCGGCCTGTGTCAACGCCGACAGGTGGTAGGGCAGCCGGACCAGCTGTACCGCGTCGATCACGGCCGGATCGGCCGCGAGATATCCCAGCCGCGCCCCGGCCAGCGCGAACGCCTTGCTCATCGTGCGGGTGACAACCAACCTCGGGTACGTCCGCAGCAGCGTCAACGCGCTCGGCGTACCGGGCCGGGCGAACTCCGCGTAGGCCTCGTCGACGATCACGATGCCGGTGGACTCGGCGGCCACCGCCGACACCACGTCCAGCGGCAACGCCGTACCGGTCGGGTTGTTCGGTGAACAGAGGAACACCGCATCCGGGCGGTGCCGGCGGACCTGCGCGACGGCGTGGTCGACCGACAGGGTGAAGTCCCCGGCCCGCCGGCCGTCGACCCAGCCGGTACCGGTACCGGCGGCGATCAACGGGTGCATCGAGTACGCCGGGGTGAAGCCGAGCGCGGTACGCCCCGGACCGGCGAACACCTGCAGCAGTTGTTGGAGGATCTCGTTGGACCCGTTGGCGGCCCAGGTGTTCGCCCCACCCAGCCCGTGCCCCAGGTAAGCGGCGAGGTCGGCGCGCAGCGCGAGGGCGTCGCGGTCCGGGTACCGGTTGAGGTCACGCAGCTCGGCCTGGAGCGCCTTAGCGATGGCGTCGACGACCTCGTCCGGTACCGGGTAGGAGTTCTCGTTGGTGTTCAGCCGCACCGGCACGTCGAGCTGCGGCGCCCCGTACGGCCGGAGCCCCCGCAGTTCGTCGCGCAGCGGCAGGTCGTCGAGGTCTGTCATCCTGCCTCCTCCGCTGAGGGGAGCGCGTCGTCGGTCATGCTGCCTCCTCCGCTGCGGGGAGCGCGTCGTCGGTCATGGCTCGTCGAACCTCGCGGTGACCGCCTGGCCGTGGGCCGGCAGGTCCTCGGCCTCGGCGAGCGCGACCACGTGCGCCGCGACGTCGCGCAGCGCGCCCTCGTCGTACTCGATGAGCTGAACGCCGCGCAGGAAGGTCTGCACCGACAGCCCCGACGAGTGCCGCGCGCAGCCGCCGGTGGGCAGCACGTGGTTGGACCCGGCGCAGTAGTCTCCGAGGGAGACCGGTGACCAGGCGCCGACGAAGATCGCGCCGGCATTGCGCACCCGCTCGGCGACCGCCCGCGCGTCGCGGGTCTGGACCTCCAGGTGCTCCGCGCCGTACCCGTCGACGACCCGGAGACCCTGCTCGAGGTCGTCGACCAGCACCGCGGCGGACTGCTCGCCGGTCAGCGCCGCGGTGATCCGGTCGGTGTGCCGGGTCGCCTTGACCTGCCGGGTCAGCTCGGCCTCGACGGCGGCGATCAGCCCGGCCGACGGGGTGATCAGGACGCTGGCGGCGAGCGGGTCGTGCTCGGCCTGGCTGATCAGGTCGGCGGCGACGTGCCGCGGATCGGCGGTGTCGTCGGCCAGGATGGCGATCTCGGTCGGCCCGGCCTCGGCGTCGATGCCGATCACGCCGCGCAGCAGCCGCTTCGCCGCGGTCACCCACACGTTGCCCGGCCCGGTGACCATGTCGACCGGCGCACAGTGGGCGATGTGGTCGGTGTGACCCGCTCGGACCGGCCAGGCGTCCGCACCCGACGGTTGACCGGTACCTCGGGAACCGAAGCCGAACATGGCGATCGCCTGGGCGCCGCCGACCGCGTACACCTCGTCGACGCCGAGCAGGCCGCACGCGGCCAGCACCAGCGGATGCGGCAGGCCGGTCTCGCGCTGCGGCGGACTCGCCACCGCCAGCGACTCCACGCCCGCCACCTGGGCCGGCACGACGTTCATCACGACGCTGGACGGGTAGACGGCGAGGCCGCCGGGGACATACAGCCCGACCCGGGTGACCGGGCGCCAGCGCTGGGTCACCGTACCGCCCGCGACGACCTGGGTGCTGACGTCGGTGCGGCGCTGTCGAGTGTGGACCCGGCGGGCCCGGGTGCTCGCCTCACCCAGGGCAGCCCGCACGGCCGGGTCGAGACCCGAGACGGCGTCCGTGATGGCCGTGGCCGGTACCCGCAGCGTCGACAGCCGGACCCCGTCGAACCGCTCCGTCGCCTCCCGTACCGCGGCGGCCCCCCGCTCGCGGACCGCCTCGACCACCGGCCGCACCGCCGCCATCGCCGCGGCGACATCGAGCGCGGCGCGGGGCAGCAGGCGGCGCGGGTCGCTGGTGGAGCCGCGCAGGTCAATCCGGGTCAACACGATGCCAGTCTAGGCGGCGTCCGAGGCGTCGATGGCGCTGGTCCCGCGCCGGACCTGCCCGATCTCCGGCGCCGTCCGCGCACCGCGCGGGCGGCCCGGGCGCGTCGGCCGGTCGCCGCGCGGGACGGTGATCACGGTCACTATGCCGGGCAGCCGCCGAGATTTCTGCTGGGCAGGTCACCGGACCCCGGTCGGATACGCTCTCCGCGTGACCGCGGCGCTACCGCTGTTCCCGCTCGGCACCGTCCTGTTTCCGGGCCTGGTGCTGCCCCTGCACGTGTTCGAGGAGCGCTACCGCACACTGGTCCGCGACCTGGTGGCCCGGCCGGCCGACCAGGCGCGTGAGTTCGGCGTGGTCGCGATCCGCAGCGGCTGGGAGGTGGCGGAGGCCGCGCCCGGTGCCGCCCCCGCGACCGGGCTGAACCCGGGTACGTCGCCGACCCTGTACGAGGTGGGGTGCAGCGCCCAGCTCCGCCAGGTCACCGAGCACTCCGACGGACGCTTCGACATCGTCACGGTGGGTCGTTCCCGGTTCCGGGTCGTCGACGTCGATCCGACGAGCCAGCCGTACCTGACGGCGAAGGTCGAGTGGCTGCCGGAGTCGCCGGGTGAGCCCGGCCTCGCCGCCCGGCTCACCCCCGGCGTCGTCGCGGCGTTCCAGCACTACCTGCGGATGCTGCGCGGCACCTCGGGCCCCACCGACGAGCAGCTTCCCGACGATCCGAACGTGCTGTCGCACCTGGTGGCGGCCACCGCGTCGCTGACCGTCGACGACCGCCAGCAACTGCTCGCGGCCGCCGACACGCCGAGCCGGCTGCGGGCCGAACGCGTCATGCTCAACCGCGAGGCGATGCTGCTGGATCAGATCCGGGCGGTACCGGCCACGTTGGCGGATCTGTCCACCCCGTCCGCTCCCAACTGACCTCGTCGCCGTCGTCCGGTACCGACGGGCCGGCCAGCTGGCCGGGGCCCACCGGCCGTTCGCCTGGCCGGTGGGGCCCACCCAGGTCCGGGTCGGCGTGGAAGGCGGCCAGCAGCAGGTACGTCATCGCGGCGGCAACCGCCTGGACGAGCACCGCGCCCTGCACCCGTGGCAGCACGCCGAACCACAACCCGACCTGCCCGGACCGCACCGATGGCGGCCGGAAGAAATGGGTACCGATACGGGCGTGCCGGGCGAGGTCGCGAAAGTGCGGGTACCCGATCCGGTGGCCGAGCCACTGGGTCAGCACCGCACCGGCGACACAGCCGACGACCAGCCCGAGTACGACCGCCGGGCCGCGACGGCGGCGCAGCAGCGCCCACACCAGCAGCGCGGCGATCACCCCGGCGGCGACGGTGATCAGCACATACCACCCGTCGTCGGCGACGAAACCCTCCGGCTCGGCCAGGACCGTGACCGGACCGTCGCCGGTCATCACAAACTCGACCCGCGGCGCCAGCAGCCGCCACAGCAGCCCGAGCGGCAACCCGATGATCGCCAGCACGGCGGCGACGGCTCCGGCGATGGCCAGCTCGCGGCGAGCGCCGCCGCCGGCGGTCGACTGCGGCGGTACCGGATCGGGCCCGGACGCGTCCAGCAGGGGTGCGGTCGTCACATCGTCGATCCTCGCAGGTGTTCGTCCGGTCGGGCGCACCGGTGTTCGTCCGGTCGGCTCACCGGGCGAACGGCTCCACCATCGCCGCCACCGCGCGTAGCCAGGCCCGCTTGGTGGACGGGTGGAGCAGGGCGTAATCGATGTTGGAGCCGTTCTCCAGCTGCGGATCGTAGGGCACCACGGCGACCGCGCGGGTGCGGCTGCCGAAGTGGTCGGCCAGGTCGTCGAGCAGCGGCGACCGGCCCGGGGTCGGGCAGGAGAGCAGGGTCACCGCGTTCGCCACCATCAGGCCCAGACCGGCCTCTTCGAGCAGGTCGAGCATCCAGTCGGCGGTGAATGCGGCGTCCTCGCGCGGCACCATGGTCACCACGAGCTGGTCGGCCGACTGCAGCACGGTACGCCAGTTGGGGCTCTCCACGTTGTTGCCGGTGTCCACACAGATCACGTCGTGGGTACGGCACAGCAGTTCCAGCACCCGCTGCACGGTGAAGGGGTCGAGCCGCTGCGCGAACCGCGGATTCTCCTCGCCGGCCAGCACGTCGTAGGTGCCGTTGGAGGCGTGGCGCAGGTAGTCGTCGAGGCGGTCGGTCAGTTCGTACCCGTGGTAGGACTCCAGCTCAGACAGGTCGCTGAGCAGGTGCCGGATGGTCCGGGCGTGGCGCGCGCTGCCGGCCCGCAGGCCCAGCGTGCCGCGCAACTCGTTGTCGTCCCAGGCGATCACACCGCGTCCGCGGACACTACCCACGGTGGCGGCGGCGAGCACGGTGGCGGTGGTCTTGTGCACCCCGCCCTTCGGGTTGGCGAACGCGAGCACCCGGGGACCGCCGAGGTCCGCCCGCAGGATCATGGCCTGCTGGTCGACCCCGTCCGAGGCGGGTGCCGGCTGCCATTCGAACGGCGGCCGGTCGTCGAGCGTCGGTACGGGTTCGGCCTCGCGCTGGCGGCGACCGCGCTCCGAGCGTGCCGGTCGGTCGTCGAGGTCGCCCGGTCGGCGAACCGGGCGATCGTCGTAATCCACGACGGCGTGCTCGTCCGGCCGGCCCAACAGGGCCCGGTCCAGCAGCGACCGCCACCGCGGAGTCGGCTCGACGGACCGGTTCCACCCGGTCTCGGTGCGCTCCAACGCTTGCCTCCTGCCACCCGCCCCCATCCCTCATCAGGCTACGGACCCCAGCCGTGAACGACCACACCCGAAAAGGTCATAGCCCAGCCTGTGCCGCCGGTTAAACCCGCCGGTCCCGGCGTTGACCTGGCGAAACGCCGGCTTGTCAGGCCGCTCCGCGAAGCACCGCGAGAGCGTGGGCCAGATCGTCCGGGTACTCGCCGGTGAACCGGACATACCCGCCGGTACCGGGGTGGACGAAGCCGAGCGTGCGCGCGTGCAGCCACTGCCGCGACAGCCCGACCCGGGCCGCGAGCGTCGGATCGGCGCCGTACGTGAGATCGCCCACACACGGGTGGCGCAGCGCCGAGAAATGTACCCGGATCTGGTGGGTCCGGCCGGTCTCCAGCGTCACGTCGAGCAGGCTGGCCGCCGGAAACGCCTCGAGCGTGTCGTAGTGGGTGACGCTCGGTCGGCCGCCGGACACGACCGCCCAGCGGTAGTCGTGGTGCGGGTGCCGGTCGATGGGCGCGTCGACGGTGCCGCGCAGCGGGTCGGGGTGGCCCTGCACCACGGCGTGGTAACGCTTCTCCACCTGGCGTTCCTTGAACGCGCGCTTGAGCAGCGTGTACGCCCGCTCACTCTTGGCCACCACCATCAGCCCGGTGGTACCGACGTCGAGCCGGTGGACCACCCCCTGCCGCTCCGCCGCGCCGCTGGTGGATACCCGGTGCCCCGCCGCCGCGAGGCCACCGATCACGGTCGGCCCGGTCCAGCCCGGACTCGGGTGTGCGGCCACCCCGACGGGCTTGTCGACGACGGCGATGTCCGCGTCGGCGTAGACGACCCGCAGACCGTCCACCGGCGTCGACTCCACCGGTGGTGGCCCGGCCGGCGCGGGCAGTGTCACGTCCAGCCAGTCCCCGGCCCTGACCTTGTCGGACTTGGGCCTCGTTACCCCTCCGACCTGCACGTCACCGGCCTCGGCCAGGGCCGCGGCGGCCGTGCGGGACAACCCGAACAGCCGCGAGATCGCCTGGTCCAGCCGGAGCCCGTCAAGACCGTCGGGTACCGGCAGGGAACGGTGCTCAGCCACCTGCGGAGTCTGGCACACTTCCCCGGCCGGCCCCGGCGGCACGGGTACCGTCCAGCCGCCGCCCGGTCAGCTCCAGTGCAACCGCGAGCGCCACGCCGACGCACAGCGCCGAGTCGGCGGCGTTGAACACCGGCCAGCCCTGGCCGTTGCGGTCGAACAGGCTGACGAAGTCGATGACATGCCCGGTCAGAAACCCGGGTGCACGGAAGATCCGGTCGGTGAGGTTGCCGAGCGCACCGCCGAGAATGAGGCCGAACGCGATGGCCCACGGCAGGGATAGCAGCCGCCGCGCGGTCCAGCCGATCCAGGCCACCACTACGAGCGTGATCAGCGGAAACACGAACGTATACCCGGTGCCGAGACTGAACGCGGCACCGCTGTTGCGCACCAGCAGCAGGTACACCGCACCGCCGGGCAGCCGTACCGGTTCCCGCCCGGTCAGCCCGGCGACCGCCCACTGCTTGGTCGCGATGTCGAGCAACAGCACCAGGCAGCCGACGGCGCCGAACACCCCGAGCGACCGCCGGCGCAGTGCCCCGCCGGCGGTCTGGTCGGCGTCGACGGCCCCGCCGGCCGCAGCGGTATGGCCGACCTCGACAGACCCGCTGGCCGCGGCGGTATGGCCGGCCTCGGCGGCACCGTCTGGTTCGGTCGTCGAATCGGGCGGCCGATCGGTTGCCACCGCCTCGTCGTCGTTCAGCGCCGCTCCTCCAGCTGCTTGCACGTGATGCACTGGGTGGCCGCCGGGAACGCGGCGAGTCGCTCGACCGGAATGGCGTTACCGCACCGCTCACACCACCCGTATGCGCCCTCGTCCAGGCGCTCCAGCGCCCGCTCGACCTGGCTGATCCGCTCCTGGATGCTGTTGGCCAGCGAGATCTCCTGCTCACGCTCGAACGTCTTGGTACCCGTGTCGGCCTGATCGTCGCCGGCCGAGTCGGTCAACCGGTCGCGCTGGAGTTCGGCGATCTCCGACATGGTCGCGTCGTACTCGGTCTTGAGCTCGTCACGGCGCTCGGTCAGCGCCCCCCGAATCTTCTCGGTGTCCGCGGCGGAGCGCGCGCGGGGCGTCTTGCCCGCGCCAGACCGTGTCTCGGTGGCCGTCTTGCCGTTCGTCGTGTTAGCCATCGTCGCTCCCTCGGCCGCGAACTCCGCGGCGATTACCGGTGCCTGCGCAGGGGGTGGTGCGGGTACCTCGGCCGACGCGACGCTGCCCCGGCGAGATGCCCTTGCCGCGGTCGCGCCGGCCGGCGCGACCGCGGTCGGATCGGTTGGTTTTGGTGCGGCCGTCGACGTCGCCGGCGTCTCCCGCCGGGGCCGGGCGGGCGCGTTCCGCCCCATCACCGGCACGGCGGCCGGCGCCGTGGCCGCGGTCTTCTTCGTAACGCCCATCTTCTTCGCGACCACCGACGTCCTCGCGGCGGCGGCGCTTTCCGTAGCCGTTGTCTTCTCCATCCGGGCGGCCTTTTCCGAAACGGCATTCCTCTCCGTACCGGCGGCCTTTCCCGCCGCTGCCGCTCGCTTCTCCGTACCGGCGGTCTTTTTCGCCGCTGCCGCTCGCTTCTCCGTACCGGCGGTCTTTGCCGTCGCGACCGCCCTCTTCGAAACGGGGGTCTTCTCCGCTACCGCCGCCCGCGTCGAATCGGCGGCCTTATCCGCGGCTGCGGCCTTCGGCGCGGCCGGGGTGGTGCTGGCCCGCGCCGGCTTCGAGCCGGCCGCGGATGCGGTCCTGGTTCGCGCGGTCGGACGGGCCGGCGCCGGCGGGACGGTTCTGCGCTCGGCCGTTTCCGACCGGCGGCCGCCCGTCGTAGCCTTCTTTGCGGAGGCGGGCTCTGACCCGACCCTCCGCGTGGCGTTCGATCGAGCCGCCATGGCGTCCCCCAGATGCAAACGGGCGCGCGACGGAACGTCGCGCACTCCAGAGGGTGGCAAGAATACGGAACATACGGGCGTCCGACAAACGTGCCACACGATATGGACCGGTCGGGACGCGCCCCTTAGGGGTTCAGCCCGACCGCTACGGGTAATCGATGTCCCATACCCAACCCTGTCGGCGTTCAATCCTGCCGGGTCTGCAATTGCGGCGGGTCCGGAACAGCAAAATTTCTCACCCGTCCACCGCGACGGCGTTGACCGCCACCACCAGGGCAGACCGGTACCGTCCGGAACGGCAGCTTGCAGAATTGCGGCTGGGCGGGCCGTTTGCTACCAAGATCGCGGCGGTCGACCGGGCTAGACGCGGCGGGCGTGGGCCAGCAGGGCGCTGTCCGGTTCGCAGCGCGAGCACGGGGTGAAGCCCAGCTCGACGGCCTCGTGCACGGGCAACGGCTCACCGTCGCGACCGACCAGGTGTGAACATCCGACCAGGTGGTAACGCGGCCGGCCGTCGACGACCATGACCTCGTTGCTCATCCGGGCCACCCGGGCGGCGTCGGCGGCCGACACCTGCTGGGCCGCCGGCTCACCCGGCGGATCGTCGTCGTCATCGTCGTCATCGGCATCGGCATCGTCGACGAGTCGAGCGCCACCGGACGGGCCCCCCTGAGCCGGTACCGCGGAGTCCAGCACGGCGACCATGGTGTGCCGGCCGGTGCGCTCCTCGCCGTAGCGGTCGCCGGCGTCCTGGTCGTATGGGTCCATCGAACCGGACTCGTCACGCTCACCGGATCCGGACGCGCCCGCCGGGGTCGCCTCGGTCATCGGCTCGCGCCGAGGCGTCCCGTAGGTGGCGGCCCGCACCCCGGTACGGTCGCCGGCCCACGCCGCCGAGCGGGCCCGCGTCGAACCGGCCGACGCGGAATCCGGCGGCATCGACCCGGCCGGGACCGAATTGTCGCCCACCAGACCGGACCGCGCCGCGCTCGCCCGGCGGCTGCCCGCGATGAGCGCGATCGCGGCGAGCAGGCTCGCGGTGATCGAGCCGACGAGGTATGCGTCGGATCCGCCGACCAGGCCGAGCGCCATGGTCACAACGGCGATCAAGACGAGGAGCAGAGTTCCGGCTATCACGGCTGCGCCCTCCCGGGCAGTTGGTCCCTGATGTGTCGTCTGGTCTAACGACCACAACCCCACTCAGGGACCGCAGGCGGCGTGTCGGTGATTTGACTCGCCACGAGACGTTGAGCCAACCAGCCGATCCGGTCAGCGACCGCCTTCGACACCGGTACGGCCGCCGTAGGAACCGGCGAGGCCGGCCGCGGCGAGGTTACCGGAGGTACCGCCGGCGGTGCGACCGTTGTCGGCGCGGGTGAGTTCGGCCTCCAGACCCTGACCACGACCTTCGAGGTCGCGCAGCTGGCTCTCCAGGTACGCCTTGAGGCGGGTCCGGTACTCGCGCTCGAACTGCTTGAGTTCCTCGATGTGCTTCTGCAGCGCGGTACGCTTCGCGTCCAGTCCGCCCATGGCCTCCTGGTGGCGCTGGCGGGCGTCGCGCTCCAGCGCGTCGGCCTTCGCCCGCGCCTCGCGGGTGACCTCCTCGGACTTCGACCGGGCGTCGGAGAGCAGCTTGTCGGCTTCGCGGCGGGCGTCGTTGACATGATCGTCGGCGGTCCGCTGGGCCATCATCAGCACCCGCAGCGCCTGCTGCTCGCCGTCGGCCCCCACGACCGGCCCGCCCGCGCGCACCTGGTCGAGTTCGACCTGCATGCTGCGGGCCGCCTGCTCGGCGGCGACCTTCTCGCGCTGGATCCGGTCGAGCTGGCCCTTCAGGTCGGACAGCTCCGCAGCGAGACGTGGGTCAGATCCACCACCGCCGGTGCTCCGGCCGCCGCCACGCTCTGCCTGGGCGCGCAGCTCGTTGTTCTCCTCGATCAGACGGGCGAGTTCGCGCTCAACCTCATCGAGGAAGGCGTCGACCTCCTCCTCGTCGTACCCCCGCTTGCCAATGGGTGGCTTCTTGAATGCGACGTTGTGGACGTCGGCCGGGGTCAGCGGCATCGAAACTCCTCGGGTCAGTTGCGGCCGCGTAGCGTCGTCACTACTGGCAGTCAGACGGTCAGTCGATCAGACGCTTCACCACGACGTTCATCAGCACGAACAGGATAACCAGCAGGACAAGGGAGGCTAGGTCCACGCTCACCGTACCAATACGAAGAGGTGGGATCACCCGCCTCAACGCATTGAGAGGCGGATCGGTGACGCTCCAGACCACCTCGAGTGTTGCCGCCGCACCCCGGCCCGGGTGCCACCGGCGGCCGTACTGCAGCACCGCGCCCATGACGAACCTGCCGAGCAGGATGAGAAAAAAGGCATACAGCATCAGGTACACGACCTGCATGGTGACCGATAGCACGACGCGCCGGACCCTCGCTCAACTCTGGTTGAAGAACCCGCCCTCGGCGATCTTCGCCTTGTCCTCGGCCGTAACCTGGACATTGGCAGGTGAGAGCAGGAACACGCGGTTGGTGACGCGCTCGATGGTACCGCGCAGCCCGAACGCCAGTCCGGCGGCAAAGTCCACCAGTCGCTTGGCGTCCGACTCGTCCATCTCGGTCAGATTCATTATCACCGGCACCCCATCGCGGAAATGCTCCCCGATCGTACGCGCCTCGTTGTAGGTCGTAGGGTGCAACGTGGTGATTTGGTACCGACGCTCTTCCTCTTCGGCCACCGTCGCCGGGCGCTCGTTGGCCCGCGTCGCCAGGGCCAGATTGTCCCGGACCGGATAGCTGACGGTGGACGCGGGCGGACGGGTGGTGATGGACCGGAGCGTCGTGGCGCGATCGGTGCCACGGGCCTCCCGCTCGGCGGCCAGCCGCTCGGTGACCCGACTGCGGGTGGACGGGACCGCCTGCTCGTCGAGCTCGTCGTCATCGCCGAAATCCTCGGGGTAGCGCTGCCCGCGCTCGTCGTACGCGCGCTCGTCATCGTCCTCGACGAGTCCCAGCCAGACCCCCATCTTTCGCAATGCACCCATGGCCGCGCCCCTTAACTCCGTGCGGCACCGCCGCGCCGTGCCCCCAAGCCGAACCTCGAACCCGGCGTCGGACGGCGCCTGTCGAGTGCGAAACCACAGTCGTGTAATTCCGGTGTCCAGTTGGGAGGTTACCCCAGCAGGACACGTTTCCCGAGCAATGCGCTACCGATCCGTACATGTGTCGCGCCGGCGGCGACGGCCGCCTCCAGGTCGGTACTCATGCCCGCGGAGAGGATCGTCGCGGTCGGATGGTCGTGCCGCATCGCGTGCGCGAGTTCGGCGACGCGTCCGAACGCCGAGGCCGGGTCGTCGGCCAGCGGCGCGACGGCCATCAACCCACGCAGGCGCAGCGCCGACGCCGAGGCGACGGCCGCGATCACCCGTTCGAGGTCGCGCTCGGGCACCGCCGCGTCGGAGGCGGCACCGCCACGAGCAAGATCACCATCCAGGCTGACCTGTACCAGGACGTCCAGCGGGTGGTCGCGGACCTGGTCGGCCGCCCGGTCCAGGGCCACCACGAGCGGCGTGTTGTCGACCGAGTGCACCAGGTCGGCGTAGCTCGCCACGGACCGGCACTTGTTGCGCTGGAGCCGACCGACGAAATGCCAGCGTACGAGCAGCTCCGCGGCGGCCAGTTCGGTCGCCTTGGCCGCCGCCTCCCGGTCGGTGTTCTCCCCGAGGTCGTGCACACCCAGGTCGACCAGGCGCCGCAGGTCGCCGGACGGATAGGTCTTCGTCACGGCGACCAGGGTCACCTCGTCCGGATTGCGGCCGGCATCCACACAGGCCGCCGCGATCCGGCCGCGTACCACGGACAGCCGCCGCGCCAGCTCGGCCCGCCGCTGGTCGACGTGCTCGTCCGGGTCGCTCATGCTCCGTTCTTCAGGAAGTCGGGCACGTCGACGTCATCGAATAGCACCCGGCGCGGGGTGGTCTGGGTACTCTGGCGCGGGGTCGGGTTCGCCGGCTCCAGCGGGGCCGGGATCTTGCGCGGAGCCTCGGCCGGCTTGTAGGCCGGTGTTCCACCGTCGAAGCCGGCGGCGATCACGGTGACCCGTACCTCATCGCCGAGCGCGTCGTCGATGACCGCGCCGAAGATGATGTTCGCCTCCGGGTGGGCCGCGTCGGTGACCAGCTGTGCGGCGTCGTTGATCTCAAAGAGGCCGAGATCGGATCCGCCCGCGATGGACAGCAGCACGCCCCGGGCACCGTCCATGCTCTGCTCCAGCAGCGGGCTGGAGATGGCCGCCTCGGCCGCCTCCACCGCCCGGTTGTCACCGCGGGCGCTGCCGATACCCATCAGCGCGCTGCCGGCCCCGCTCATCACGCTCTTGACGTCCGCGAAGTCCAGGTTGATCAGGCCCGGCGTGGTGATCAGGTCGGTGATGCCCTGGACACCGGACAGCAGCACCTGGTCGGCCTGGCGGAAGGCGTCCATCATGCTGATGCCGCGGTCGCCGAGCGCCAACAGCCGGTCGTTGGGGATCACGATGAGCGTGTCGCACTGGTTGCGCAGCTCTTCGATCCCCGATTCGGCCTGGACCTGGCGCCGCTTGCCCTCGAACGAGAACGGCCGGGTGACCACACCGATGGTGAGCGCGCCCAGCTTGCGGGCGATATTGGCCACGACCGGCGCGCCGCCGGTACCGGTACCGCCGCCCTCACCGCAGGTGACGAAGACCATGTCGGCGCCCTTGAGCACCTCCTCGATCTCGTCGCGGTGATCCTCGGCGGCGTTCTTGCCGACATCCGGATTGGCGCCCGCGCCCAGGCCGCGGGTCAGTTCGCGGCCGACGTCCAGCTTGACGTCGGCGTCGCTCATCAGCAGCGCCTGCGCGTCGGTATTGATGGCGATGAACTCGACGCCCTTGAGCCCGACCTCGATCATGCGGTTGACGGCGTTGACCCCGCCACCGCCGATGCCGACGACCTTGATGACCGCCAGGTAGTTGTGCGGATGTGTCATCGGACGTGCCTTTCCCTCGGAGTCGTCGGTCACCGGACCGGTGTGGGCGGTCCCGCGTCGTGGTCGGTCCGTCCCTAGCGGCGCCCGCGTCGGGCGGACGGGGTGGAGTCCGCCAACCCTCACCCTCAACTAGAGATTTATAGTTATGTCAACCAAACGTCTTGTGGGGAAACGTATGTGTCGGTCCGGCTTGATCCAAGTACCGACCCCGGCGTGTCGCCGACCAGCAGCGCAAACCCATGCCTGCCGCGGTCCGCCGGCCACCGTGTTGTCCACTGGGGAGGGAGACCGTCCGGTCGTCAACGGGTGGGAATCACCGCGGGCGCGCTGACATCCAGGACGCGTTGGTCCTGGCCGAGCAGAGCCTCGGCGACGCGGCCCTTCGCGTCGTTGAGGGTGGCGTCACCCCAGATGATCTGACGACCGTCGCGCAGGTTCAGCCGGATCCGGGCCGGCGAGTCGGCGGCGATCGCGATCAGTAACGCGCGCAGCCGGGGTGGGAGCGCCCCCAGTACGGTCAGCGCGGCACGGGTGGTCGCGTCGCCGGCCCCCGGCGCGGTCACCTTCAGGACCGGGAGCGCCGCCGGACGCTTCACCGCGCGGTCGAAGACCGTACCGGTACGATCGATCACCGCGTACCCCCCACCGTCCGGTACCACCGCGGCGGCGGCCCGCTCCACCACCCGTACCGCCAGCGTATGCGGCCATTGCCGGGTGACCGTGACGCTGGCCACCGGGGCCAACCGGCCGATCCGGCGACTCACCGCGGTCTCGTCGACGCGGGCCAGCGGGGTGCCCCGAGCCACCCGGGCGGCGGCCCGCACATCGGCCACGGTGACCAACCGGGTACCGGTCACCCGGAGGTCGTCGACGCCGAACAGCGGCGTGGCCGCCACCGCGGTCACCGCCAGCGCCAGGACTGCGACCACGCAGAAGCCGACCAGCCACGGCCGCGCGGCCCGCAGCCGACGCTGCCGGATCCGTTCGGTGAACCGGCTCGTCGACCCCGGTACCGTCGCCCGGCGCGCCCGCCCCCACCGCCAGCGGCTACCCACCATGACCCGCTCCCACCCGGACGGCCGGTCAGTCCACGCGGGCGTGGCGGCCCACGTACCCGTCACGATCGGACAGTGCCTCGAGCAACTCGTCGCCCATCATCGAGATCGGCGGCGCGCCCATGGTGACCACCAGGTCGCCGGCCCGGGCCCGCCGGATCACCTCGCCGGGCGCGTCGTCGGCGGACGGAAGGAACACCTTGCGCTCCGGCGGCAGGTCGACGGCGGCCGTCAGGGCGGCACCGCCCGCGCCTGGCTCACGGACCTCGCCAGGTCCGAAGACCTCCAGCACGATCACCTCGTCGGCCAGCGCCAGCGCGGCGGCGATCTCGGCTTCCAGGTCGCGGGTGCGGTACACCCGGTACGGCTGGAACACCACGATCAGCCGGCCCCGGCCGGCCACCTCGCGCAGGGTGGTCAACGCGGCCGTCATCGACGTCGGGTGGTAGGCGTACTCGTCGTACACCCGCACCCCGGCGGCGTACCCCTTGAGTTCGAAGCGGCGGCGCACCCCCGAGAAGTCCGCGAGCGCCTCGACGATCGCGTCCACTCCTACGCCGAGCCGGCACCCGGTGAGCACGGCCGCGGCCGAGTTGAGCCCCAGGATGCGCCCGGGCACCCGCAGCGAGATCTCGCCGAGCGGCGCGCCATCGAGCGTCGCCAGGTACCGCACCCGGGTCGCCGACGAGGTCACCTCGGTCAGCCGCAGGTCGGCGTCCTCGGCCTCGCCGTAGGTATAAACCTCGATCTGCTCGGCCCGGGCCCGCGTGGCCAGCCGCCGCGCACCCGGGTCGTCGGCACAGGTGACCACGAAGCCGTCCGCGTCGACGCCGCGGCAGAACTCGACGAAGCCGTCCTCCAGGCCGGCCAGGTCGCCGTAGTTGTTGAGGTGGTCGGCGTCGATGTTGGTGACGATGCCGACGTGCGGGCGGTACACGAGGAACGAACGGTCGCTCTCGTCGGCCTCGGCGACGAAGTACTCGCCGCTGCCGTGGTGACCGTTGGAGCCGGTCTCGGAGATCTCGCCGCCGATGAAGAACGACGGGTCGAGGCCGGCGTGCTGGAGAATCTGCGTCATCATCGACGTGGTCGTCGTCTTGCCGTGGGTACCGGCGACCGCGATCGCGCGCCGGCCGGACATCGCCGCGGCCAGCGCCTGCGACCGGTGCATGATCCGCAGGCCGCGGCGGCGGCCCTCGACCAGTTCGAGGTGGTCGGCCGGGATCGCGGTCGAATACACGACCGTGTCCACACCGTCCAGGTTGGACTCGACGTGGGTGCGGTGGATGGTACCGCCGAGCGCGCCGAGCGCCGCCAGCGACGGCCACTCGCGCAGTTCACTGCCGGACACCGTCAGTCCGCGGGTGAGCAGGAGCCGGGCAAGCCCGCTCATGCCGACCCCGCCGACCCCGATCAGGTGGACGGTGCCCAGGTCCTCGGCGGTAAGCCGGGGTTCGATGCGGGTCCGCGCCCCGGTGTCGCCCTGCTCGCCCATGTCCCCCACGGTGCCCACCGCATCCCTCATGACCCCACGACCTCGTACATGTACGCGCGTAGCGCCTCGTCCCCGTCGCGGCGCCCGTATGCGGCGGCGGCCCGGCTCATCGCGTCGAGCCGGGCCCGGTCGCGGGCCAGCGGCACGATCGTCTGCTCGATCCAGGCCGGGGACAGCTCGGCGTCGTCGACGATCAACCCGCCGCCGGCGGTGACGAGGGGCAGCGCGTTACGGCGCTGCTCCCCATTGCCGTACGGGAGCGGCACATAGGCCGCCGGCATGCCGATCGCCGCGGTCTCTGCGCACGTGATCGCCCCACCCCGGCACAGCACGAGATCGGCGGCGGCGTACCCGAGGTCCATCTCGGACAGAAACCGCACCGTCACGTACGGATTGGGCAGGTCCGGCGGGATGTCGACCGGCTCGTTGCGGGCACCGATGATGTGCAGCACCTGCACCCCGGCCGAGACGATCGCCTTCGCCGCACCGGCCATCGCCAGGTTGATCGATCGGGCGCCCTGGGACGCGCCGAACACGAACAACGTGGGCAGGTCCGGGTCCAGTCCGAAGTGGGCGCGAGCCTGCGCCCGGCGGGCCGCCCGGTCCAGTGTGGTGATCGACTGCCGCAGCGGTACCCCGGTGACCCGGGCGTGGCGCAGCGCCGGCACCTGCTCGACCTGGTGGGTGAAGCCGACCGCGAGGTTGCGGGTGAAGCGCATGCCCATCCGGTTGGCGACCCCCGGCGGCACGTTCACCTCGTGGATCAACAGCGGCGTCTTGCGCCGCCACGACGCCAGGTAGGCCGGCACCGCCACGTAACCGCCGAAGCCGACCACGACGTCGGCGGCCACCTCGTCGAGCACCTCACGGGTGGCGCGGGCGGCCCGCCACATCCGGTCCGGGGTCCGCATCAGGTTGAGATTGACCGAGCGGGGCAGCTGGTAGGCCGGCACGTGTCGGAGATCGTACCCACGGGGTGGGATCAGCTCGGTTTCCAGCCCCTTGGGCGTGCCGAGGCAGGTGATGCGCAGCTGGGGATCGTGCCGGCGCAGGCAGTCGGCGAACGCCAGCAGCGGATAGATGTGCCCCCCGGTGCCGCCGCCGGCGAGCACGACCGACCGGACCGGCGCCGCGTGCCGTCCCGCCATGCCTGCACCTCCCCTTCCGGGCTAGCGGTCCCGCCCGCTACCCGCGCCTCGTGTGGTACCCGCCGTCCGTGCGCCACCCGCCGTCCGTGCGCCACCCCGGCCCGCAGCCGCCGACCGGCCGACCGGCCGGCCGTCGACCGACGCGCCGCCGGCCGGCGGCAGCGGTGGCAACGGCGCCCAGACTAGCTGTACCCACCGACGGGGCGGCCGGGCGTGTAGGGCTCGCGACGCGTCGGGTTCGGCACGGGCGAACGAGGTGAGGATGCCGGCGGCGGCCAGGGTCACGACCAGCGCGCTGCCGCCGTAGGAGATGAACGGCAGCGGCACCCCGGTGATCGGCATGATACCGATCACGCCGCCGATATTGATGGTGGCCTGACCGACCAGCCAACAGGTGATGCCGGCCGCCACGAGCCGCCGGTACGGGTGCTCCACCCGGCGGGCGATGCGCAGGCCGGTGTAGGCCAGGACGCTGAAGATGACCAGCAGCACCACGCAGCCGACCACCCCGAGCTCCTCGGCGATGACCGCGAAGATGAAGTCGTTGTGCGCCTCCGGCAGCCAGCCCCACTTGAACGCGCCCTGGCCGAGGCCGACGCCGAACCAGCCGCCGTGCGCGATCGCGTACAGGCCCTGGAAGAACTGGTACGCGGGGCCGTCCTTCGCGGCGTGGCTGGGGTCCAGGAACACGGTGAGCCGCTCCCGTCGGTACGGGAGCAGCGCGATCAGCCCGGCCATGCCCACCGCCGCCGCGGCGAACAGGGCCGCGAACACCCGCAGCCGCACCCCGGCCGCCCACAACACCCCGACGAGCAGCACGAAAAGGCACGTCATGGTACCGAAGTCGTTGACGCCGACCAGCGCGAACAGGATCAGCGCGACCGGGAACAACGGGGTGAGGAGCTCGCGCCAGTTGACGATCTTCGCACCCTTACGCACCAGGACGTCGGCGGCCCACAGCACCAGGCCCAGTTTGACCAGCTCGGCCGGCTGCAGCTGGAACCCGCCGAGGTACAGCCACAGTTGGTTGGCGTGGATCGGACCGATGCGCACCGGTACCGACTGCCCGTCCGGCCCGGCACGCAGCGCGCTGACGAAGCCCAGCGCATCGGTGACCACCATCAGCAGCACGCAGGTGACCAGGAGCACCCGGCTGACCGCCCGGTACGTGCGCACCGGCAGCCGCTGGCAGACCCAGAACGCCAGCAGACCGACCAGGGCCGAGATCGCCTGGGTCACGATCGAGGCGTACGCGTCGTGGCTGGCCTGGAAGTCCTCCACACTGGTCGCGCTGAAGACCATCACCAGGCCGAACACCAGCAGCAGGCCGACGCAGGCCAGCAGCAGGTAGTAGGAGGCAAGCGGCCGTTCGAGCAGGCCGCGCAGCGCCGCCAGCGGACCCGGGACCCGCGGATCCGCGTCCACCCTTGGTGACGCTGCTGGCGCGTCCCGGTCGGAGACGGTCGAGGAGGTCT
Source organism: Micromonosporaceae bacterium (assembly GCA_032160285.1). Classification (GTDB taxonomy): domain Bacteria; phylum Actinomycetota; class Actinomycetes; order Mycobacteriales; family Micromonosporaceae; genus Planosporangium. The sequence continues at coordinate 21,478 of JAVHWE010000142.1, forward strand.
TCGTGGCCATCTCAGCCTCCGCTCGTGGTCGGCGATCCGTCCGTCGGGGGTGGACGCTAGTGGCGGTGGGCGAGCGAGCGGACGGCCGCCGCGAACGCCTCCCCGCGTTCGGCATAGCTGACGAACATGTCCCGCGACGCCGCCGCCGGGGAGAGCAGCACGGTGTCGCCGGGCTTGGCCAGGCCCGCCGCGGCGCGGACCACATCGGCCATCGCTTCATCATCGGCCCTGTCGACCCGTACCACCGGGACGTCGGGGGCGTGTCGCGCCAACGCCGCCGCCACCTCGGCCCGATCGACGCCGAGCAGCACCGCACCGGCGAGCCGGTCGGCGACGCCGCGAACGAGATCGGCGACGTCCACCCCCTTGAGTTGACCACCCGCGATCCAGACCACCCTCGGGTACGCGTCGAGCGCCGCCCGGGCGGCGTGCGGATTCGTGGCCTTGCTGTCGTCGACGTAGTCGACCCCGGCGACGGTGGCGACGTACGCGTTGCGGTGCGGCTGCGGCCTGTACCCGGCGAGGCCGTCGGCGACCGCGGCGGCCGGAATGCCGTACCCGATCGCGAGCGCGGCGGCGGCCAGCGCGTTCGCCACGTTGTGGGCGCCCGGCGGGCTGATCCGGTCGGCGCGCGTCAGCGCCACCCCGTCACCGACCAGCACCCCGTCGACCACCCCGAACTGGCCCGGACCGGGCTCCCCGAGCGTGAACCCGACCCGACGACCGTCCACCGCGGACAGCAGCGCGGACACCAGCGGATCGTCGAGGTTGCCCACCGCCAGGCCACCGGCCGCGGTCGACCGCCAGATCGCGCGCTTCGCCGACG
>JAVHWE010000231.1:0-3585 GCA_032160285.1 Micromonosporaceae bacterium
GCCGAGAAAAGCGGTGGGCGCCTCCGGGAATCGACTGCCGACCAGCTCGACGGCGGTTTCGACGGGTTCCATCCCGGCATTTTCACCGCGGGTCCCGGTGCCGGCTCACCGCTGGGCGAGTCGGCACCGGCTGTGCGTTACCGGACGATGACGGTGGCGTGCCAGCCCGCCAGACTGTGGCAGAACGGACGACCATGCGACGGCCGGCATAGCGGTCGGCTCGACGACAGCCAGGTCCGCCCCTGGGTGACGGCCCGGTACCGAGCGGTTGTCACGCCGCGCACCGCGATGAGCGGCTGCGGCTGTTCCCGCAACGACGGTCCGCTCGCCGTGATCGGCGACCAGCGCTGACCGGGGCCGGTACCGGTGGCGCCGGCGACCCGGAGTCTGATCATGACGGTCCCGTGACGGGCTACACAGACCTGCTTTCCGTTGTCAGCCTCCGTCAGGGTGATCCGTGATGGCACGTGCCACCCGCAGAACCGCGCCGGTGGACGGGCGGTTTGCGTGGATCCCTTGGCGGAAGCCGCAACCGGTGCGACGAACGCCAGGGCGAGGCTGAAAACGACCATGGTGACGATTCGCCGGAAGACCATAGGTAATACCTCCTTATACTCGATTTTAACGGACATAACCTAACAATAATCGCGCTTCACATGTCAACGAGCGGTCAGCCTCGTAGCGCCCAACGTCGGTGAAAACGGGCCCGAACGGCTGTCGGCGCGACGATGTCGGTGGCCCGTGCGAAGCTGCCGCGCATGACCGACGATCAGAAGTCCGCCCGGCGGGCGATCGTCCGCGACGCGGTCGGCATCGGCGTCGCCACCGGGGCATACGGGCTGTCCTTCGGCGCCATCTCCGTCGCGTCCGGGCTGACCACGGCACAGACCTGCGCACTGTCGCTGTTGCTGTTCAGCGGAGGATCGCAGTTCGCGCTGGTGGGCGTGCTGGGCGCGGGCGGCTCGGGCATCGCGGCCGCCGGCACCGCAGTCCTGCTCGGGACGCGCAACGCGCTCTACGGAATCCGATTGGCGCCAATTCTGCGGGTACACGGACCGCGGCGGGCGGTCGCCGCCCAGCTGGTGATCGACGAGACCACGGCGATGGCCGTCGGCCGCGACGACGGGCCGGCCGGCCGGCTCGGTTTCTGGGCCACCGGCGTGTCGGTGTTCGCACTGTGGAACCTCGGCACGGTGCTCGGCGCGGTCGGGGCGCGGACGCTGAGCGACCCTCGCGTACTCGGGCTCGACGCTGCCGTCCCAGCCGCGTTCCTCGCATTGCTGGCGCCCCGGATGCGCGGCCGCCGACCCTGGGTGATCGCCCTGACGGCGACCGCCGTCGCGCTGGTCGCCGTGCCGTATACACCGGCCGGCGTACCCGTGCTGCTGGCCGCCACCGCGGCGGCCCTCCTCGCACTACGCACACCGGCGGACGCCCGACCCCCGGCGGCCGGCGCCGGCGGGTACCCGGCGACCGGCACGGCTCGGACAGATCGGGAGACCGGCTGATGTGGGTCCCCGTGATCGCCGCCGCTGTCGGCTGCTACCTACTCAAACTCGCCGGGCTATCGGTTCCGCCCCGGCTGCTGGCCCACCCCGCGGTCCGGCGGGTGGCGGCGGCGCTGCCGATCGCGTTGCTCACCGCGTTGATCGTGATCCAGACTGTCACGACCGGGCACCGGGTCACCTTCGATGCCCGGGCGGCCGGGCTGGCCGCCGCGGTAATCGCCGTCCTACTCCGCGCGCCGTTCCTGGTCGTGGTCGGCGTCGCCGCGCTCACCGCCGCGCTCGCACGCCTCCTCGCCTGACCGTCGCGGCGCGGGTCGGCAAATCAGGTCAGGGGTTGTCGCGCAGGAAGAGCATGCGTTGGATCTGAGCCGTGCGGGACCGGTCGAGCCGGGTGGCGTAATCCCTGGTCTGCGGGTCCAAGCCGCCCGCCAGCTCCATCCGCGCCAGCTGGACGGCGTCATCCTGGTGGGCGATCATCGTGTCGAGGAACCGGCGGTCGAAATCCGCACCCGAGGCCTTCTGCAGCGCGGCGATCTCGGTCAGACTCGTCGCGGGTACGCCCCCGTGGGCGTCATGGGCGTGCACATCGGAAGCCGTCTCGGGCTGATGCCAGCCGCGCAGCCACCCTTCCAGCGTGTCGACCTCGGCGCTCTGCGTGGTATCGATCGCCGCCGCGAGGAGGCGAACCTCCTCCCGAGGTTCGCGGCCCGTCGCCAGTCGGGCGATCTGGGTGCCCTGGCGGTGATGGGGCAAAATCATCTGGACGAACATCACGTCGGTGGGGTTGACGCCGGACGGCGGCGGCGCGGCGGGCGACCGCACCGCGGCGGGTCGGCCCGGCGACGCGTGACCGCAGCCGGTCAGCGCCACCGCGAGGACGAGGACGGCGAGCGCACCCGCCGACCGCCACCGCTTCACCGGTACCGGGCTTTCGGCACCCGAACGGCCGACGCCGGACCCGGTGTGGACCTCACCGGATCCGGCGTGAACCGGGCACACCGGGGCGCATTCGCTTGCGCGGAGCACCCGGCGCGAGGAACTCACACCCGTTGCCAAAGGGACGCTACGTTGGGCGGCTCCCAACCGGGAATCGCGGTGTGCGGCTGCAGGCAGCGGTACGTAAGACCGGCGAAGGTCACCTGGTCGCCGGCCCGGTAGGCGGTACCGACCTGCCAGGTGCCGCCCGCCGCGGGTGGCGGAGTGGTCGGCGGCGGAGTGGTCGTCGGCGGCGTGGTCGGAGGCGTGGTCGGTGGTGGGTTCGTCAGGATCGGACCACCGCCGAAGTCGACGTCGGAGCAGGTGTAGAACGCTTCCGCACTGCCGACGACCCGCTGCCAGATCGAGTAGATCAGCTGGCGACCCGTCCGCTGCGGGATGTTGACGGTCCAGCTCGTGGTCGTGCCGGGGTTCTGGTTGTTGAACGTGGCCAGCAGCACCAGATCGGACCAGTTCAGCGGCAGGGTGGGGTTCCAGCCCGCGCGGGTGATGTAGAACTCGAAGTTGCTGTTGGCGTGCGGCGCGGTCGCCGTATAGGTCAACGTCTTGCTCCCGGCGGAGATCGGCGTCGCCGGCCAATCGGCCCGGAGCAGGTCGAGACCGCGGTACTTGTCGCGACCGGCGCTGCACAGCTTGCCGTCCGGGATGATGGTTCGGCTCTGGCCGCCCGCGTCCAGCAGGGAAACCTCGTTCCAGTCGTACAGCGCCTGCGTGCCGCCCGCGGCCACGGCCGCCTTGCACGCGGCCGAGACCGGGTTCTCGGGGTTCTCGTGGTAGCACGTGAAGACCCGGCTGGACGGATCAGACATGGTTCCGTGGGCCGCCGCCGGACTGGTCGGGATGGCGAACAGGAGCAGCGGCGCCGCGACCAGAGTGGCTGCCGCCACTACCGCCTTGCGTTTTACCTGCACGAATGCCTCCTCAACCGAGCCCGGTGAGGCATCACGATATCGACAACCATGCCAATAGTAAACAGCCTTAAACATATATTCATCGATCCCTGGGACACCGGCGACACACAGGGCGGAGCCAGCGTAGGGGCTACCGTCACTCAGTGCTCTGACGCGGTGGACAGGCGACA
>JAVHWE010000342.1:0-7099 GCA_032160285.1 Micromonosporaceae bacterium
CACGACCTGCGCCGACAGCCCGGCGCCGGCGACGGTACCGGGCGGGCGGCCGGCCGCGGTCGCCGGCGTGCCGGGCACGACGACAGCGAGGACGGTGGCCACCGAAATGAGTGCTCGTCTCACCATGCTGATTCCCTCCCTGACCGGGCGGGCACCATCGGACACCGTTCGACGGCGGCCAACCCCTGGTGTGAACCTGACGCGAACGTATCGAAGTGCGCGAAAGCCGGAAAGGTACCGATCGACCATCCGCGATTCGAAAGGGGAATGGCGAGGGGTCGGCGGTTGATCAGGCGGTGGCCCGGCTCGCGCGACCGGATGCGACGCTCACGGCGGTCACGGTACGCGCCGCCCACGCGGCCGCGCGCAGGTACAGCCGGACCAGATCGCGGGGCGGCACCGGCCCGGCCCGCAGGGCCGGCAGGTCGGCAGCGCCGTACGCGTCGACGAGATCGAGGACGGTCCCGAGCCGGCCACCGCCGGACCGGACCGCCGCGCGGACCTCGGCGGACAGCGCCAGCCCGTCGGACAGGTCGGCGACCGGGGTACCGATCAGCTCGGCGAGGGCACGCACCATGCCGGCGGTGAACGCGGGTTCGCCCGCCATGCCGAGGTGTTCGGCGACCCGCTGGGTGAATCGCGCCGCCGCGACCACGGCCTCGAGTTGGGCCGCGTCGGCGTCGGTCGCGTCGTTGATCAGCATCATCGCCAGCCACTGCCGGGCCCGTTCCGGTCCGAGCGACCCGAGCAGCTCGGCGATCGACGACGGCGGCCTGGCCACCCCCGCACCGACGGCAGCCATCGCCGCAGCGGCCGGTACGGCCGGGCCGCTCAGAGCGCTCCAGGCGCTCGAGCCCGCCGCGGCGCTCGAGGCGGACGCGACCGCCGCGCCGCTGGCGGCAGACGGGGCGGACGCGGCGGTAGCGGCAGCGGCGGCACTGGCGACAGTGGCGGCAGTGGCGGCCCGGAGCAGGCGGAAGGACAGGGCCGGATCGCGGGCGATGATCCGCCCCAGGTCGACGGGGTCGCCGGTGAGGGCGGCTGCCATCAGGTCGATGTGGCGGAAGCGGGCGGGTGACATCGGCCGCGGCTGCCACAGCGCCGGCCCCTGGAGCAGGTCGCAGCCCAGCCGGCGGGCCTGCGCCAGGTGCGCGCGGGTGGACAGGCCGAGCGCGACGATCCGCAGGTGCCGGTGGGCACGGCAGGTGTCGACAGCCGCGCGTACCCGGTCCGGCGCCGTGGTGTGCAGCTCCACCGTGGCGTACGAGGCCAGCGCGAGCAGGGGGTCCGCCGCGGTGGCGGACACCGCGACCGCCAACCCCCGGCCGGCCACGGCGGCCACCGCGTCGGTCGAGGCGTCGACCGACATCCGGACGACCCGGGGGTACGTGTCCCCCGGTGCCAGCGAATCGATCTCCGGACCGGGTTCGCGGGGCAGTCCGTCCCGGCCGGATCCGGCCGTGCCGACTTCGTGTACCGCGGTGACCAGCCACAACCTGTACCCGACCGGGTCGGCCCCGCCAAGGTCCGCCAGGGTGTCGGCGATGATCGTGCCCGGGCCGCGAAACGACAGCTCGTAGCCGGCGCAGGAGCCGACGCGGTCATACACCGGCTGGCGGCTCACGTACGGGATGGAAGACTCCACCTTGACTGCATCGGCGGGTTGCGCCGGGATCTGAGGATTTGTCCGCTGATCGAGTCCACTATATGGGACAGCAGGCCGCGCGGACGTGCCGTTACTCGAAGGTGGTTCCACGGAGTGTGTCGATACCGCTACAGTTCACGGGTCCTGCAGGCACTGGCCATTGGAGGTCTCGGGTGGACCGACGTTCGTGGTTACCGGAAGACGTCCGCGCACACAATCGTGGCCTGCTGTTGCGGCTGCTGACCGAGCAGGGGCCGCTGTCGCGCCGCGAGTTGGCCGGGCGTACCGGGCTGAGCATCCCGACGGTCACCTCCATCGTCAGCGACCTCGCCGACGAGGGGTGCGTCAGCGAGGCGGTACCGCAGATCCGGTCTGCCCGCCGCGGTCCCCGGGCGACCGTGGTGACGCTGTCGCGGCACGCGTTCACCGTGCTCGGCGTGGAGATCGGTACCGATGAGGTCCGGCTCGGCCGGGTCGACCTGTCCGGTCTGCTGACCGAGGTGACAACGTTGCCAGTACCCCGCGACGCGCCGTCGCAGCAGGTCATCGACGTCGCCGTGGACGCCGCCGCACCGATCGTGGCGGCGGCCGGCCGGGCCGTGGTCGGCATCGGCGTCGCGGTACCCGGGCCGGTGGATGCCGCCCGCCGCCGCTGCGCGCTGTCGTTGTCGCGCGGCTGGCGCGACGTCGACATCGCCGACCGGTTCGAACGGGCACTGGGCAAGCCGACCATCGTCGACTACAACGTCCGGGCCATGGCCGCCGCGGAGGCGCGGCACGGGCTGGGCCAGCGCGCCGAGAACCTGCTGTACGTGCACATCGGTGACGGCGTCGGGTTCGCGTTCGTCGTCGACGGCCGACCGTTCCGGCAAGGCGCCCACGGCGTCTCCGAACTCGGCCACCTCCAGGTGACCACGGACGGCCCGCGCTGCGTCTGCGGCTCGATCGGCTGTCTGGAGGCGGTGCTGTGCGAGCCGAACCTGCGCGCCCAGGTGGCGGCCGCGCGCAGTGCGGTCCTCGCCCAGCCCGGCATGCGCGAGCGCCCCCCACTGGACGCACTCGACATCGCGGTACACGCCGGTGATCCGGTCGCCGACCGGCTGCTCGACGAGTTCGCGCAGCACGTCGGGACGGCGGTGGCGCTCAACGTCAATGTCTTCAGCCCCACCAGGGTGGCGCTGGGCGGCATCCTCGCCACCGCGCCCAAGGAGGTCCTCCAACGGGTACTGACGGCGACCCGGTCCAAGGTCTGCTCGGTGCTGCGCCAGCAGGTCAGTGTCGAACCGTCGGCGCTCGGTCAGCATGCCGGCCTGCTCGGCGCGGCGACCGTGGTGATCGATGAGCTGCTGTACGACCGCGGGCCGGTGGCGACGCCGGCCTAACCGGCGGTGGTGTGGCGCGGATCTCAGCCGACCGCCTCGTCGACAAAGCACCAGCGCCAGTTCTCCCCCGGCTCGAACGAGCGCATCACCGGATGCTGGGTATCGGCGAAGTGCAGCGAAGCGTGGCGGCGCGGCGACGAGTCACAGCAGCCGACGTAGCCGCACTCCAGGCAGAGTCGCAGGTGAACCCAGTCGGCGCGGCCCTCGGCGAGGCACCCCACGCAGCCGTCCTTGGTGACGGGGTCCGGGTCCACCGGGCTGAGCGCCGCCATGTGCGGACAGGTCATGGTTCCTCCCGATGCAGCAACGACTCTTCCAGGTCCAGGTCGCGCTGCGCCCGACGCAGCACCTCTTCGGGTATCTTCCCCTCGTCCCGGGCACGGCGAAAGACATTTCGCTCCGCGTCGATCATCGTCCGCCGCAGTCGGCTGTACATCCCCGACGGCGTCTCCCGAACCCGCCCGCCCAACTGCTCCCAGGCCAGGTTGGTGCGATCGGTGAGCTTGCCCTGCAGGCGCGCCAGCACGGCCTCGGGTACCGGCTCGTCCGAGGTCCGCGTCGCCCGGTCCAGCCGCTCGCGGGCGGCCCGCGCCGCCGCCTGTTGCACCGACGCCTCGGCCAGCGCGTCGTGCTTGGGATCGTCACCGGCGATGCGCAGCATCCGCGCGACCGCGGGCAGCGTCACGCCCTGCAGCACCAACGTCCCGACGATCACGCTGAACGCCAACCAGACGAACAGATCCCGCGGGTAGCTTTCGCCGCCGGCCAGCCGCGCCGGCAGCGCCAGGGCCACGGCGAGGGTGACGACCCCGCGCATCCCGGCCCAGGCGAGGACCGTCGGATACTGCCAGGTCGGCGCCGGATCCCGGCGGCGCACCCGCGGCAGCAGCCGGGCGAGGTAGGTGGCCGGGTACATCCAGACGAACCGGGAGACCACCACGGTACCGAGCACGATGGCGGTGGCCGCCGCCACGGTCGTGAACGGTTCGCCCCCGTCCCGGCCGACCAGGCGGCCGACGACGAACCGCAACTGGAGTCCGACCAGCAGCAGGACGATGCCCTCCAGGATGAACTTGACCATGCGCCAGAACGCCTCCATCTGCAGGCGCCCCGCGGCCGACATCAGGGTCGGGTACCGGTGCCCCAGGTACAGGCCGGTCACCACGACGGCGACCACCCCGGACGCGTGGATCTGTTCGGCCGGCAGGTACGCCAGCCACGGCGTGACCAACGACACCGAATTGTCGATCAGCGGATCGGTCACCCGGCGATGGATCAGGGCCAGCAGCCGGCCGCACGCCGCTCCGATGGCCAGTCCGCCGAGCGGGGCGAGCAGCGCGTTGCCGACGACACCGACGGCCGCGCTGCCGGAGATACCGAACACGGTCAGGGTCTGACCGGTCGCGGCCGCGACGGTGACCCGGAACAGCACCAGCGCCGCCGCATCGTTGACCAGGCTCTCCCCCTCCAGGATCGCGACGAGCCGCCGCGGCAGGCCGATCCGTCGGGCGATAGCGGTCGCGGCGACCGCGTCCGGCGGCGCCACCACGGCACCCAGCGCGAAGGTCGCCGCCAGCGGCACCGTCGGCAGGAGCAGGTGCACGGCGAACCCCACGCACGCGGCGGTGAACAGCGGCAGGCCGATGGCCAGCAGCAGGATCGGCCGCAGGTTGAACCGGAACGCGGGAACGGACGTTTCCACCGCGGCGACGTACAGCAGCGGCGGCAGCACGCCGAACAGCACGACGGCCGGCTGCAACCGCACCTGCGGCACGACGGGGACGAACGACAGCAGCAGGCCGACGACCACCAACATGATCGGTGACAGCGCGCCGAGCCGACGGGCCAACGCGGTGACGGCTACCACGATCGTGACCAGCCCGACCCCCACCACCAATTCCCGCACCCGTAGAGCCTACGTCGACAGTCGATCATCGCCCCGTGCCGGCCGTCGGCTCCCCGGCCCGGGTGCCATCCTGGGACGGTGGCGATCTACATAGGTTCGTACCCGTCCGTGGTCGGCGGCGACGGTGGCATCTCCGTGTGGGGGGCGGACCTGCGCCCGGCCGCGCCGACCATCGCGCTGCCGTCACCGTCGTACCTCGCCGTCCACCCGGTCGCCCCGGTGCTCTACGCGGTCGACGAGGTCACCGACGGCGGAGTGACCGCCCTGGCGGTGGCGGCCGACGGCTCGCTCACCGTGGTCGCTCGGCGGTCCACCGGCGGATCGGACCCCTGCCACCTGGCCGTCACCCCCGACGGCCGGCACCTTCTGGGTGCCAACTACGGCTCCGGCAGCGTCTGCGTTTTCCGGCTCAACCCCGGCGGTACCCTCGACGACCGCACCGACCTGGTGGATCACCACGGCAGCGGCCCGGACCCCAGCCGCCAGGGGAGCCCGCACGCCCATCACGTCTCGGTCCGGTCCGACCGCACCGCCGGCGACGGCGACCGCGACGGCGACGGCGACGGCGACTCCACGGTCTCGGTCGTCGACCTGGGGACCGACACGCTGTACGGGTACCGACTCAGCGCGGGTGGTCGGCTCACCCCGGCCTGGCGCACGGCCGCGGGCGCCGGCCGCGGCCCACGTCACCTCGTCGCCACCCCCGGCGGCCGGCGCTACGTCACCGACGAGCTCAGTTCGACGGTGTCTGTGTACGATCCGTCACCGGCCGGACTGCGGCTGATACACCGCCGGCCGGCGACGCTGACCGCACCGGCGGGGGTGAACTACCCGTCCGGACTCGCGCTGTCCCCGGACAACCGGTTCCTCTACGTCGCCAACCGGGGCAATAACACCATCGTCACCTTCGCCGTAGTCGAAGGCGGCGGCGAACGCGGGGACGGCGACCACGGGGACGGGGAGCTCGTCGGCGTCGACGAGATCTCGGCCGGCGGGCGGTGGCCCCGGCAGTTCACGCTCGACGGGGACCTGATGTACGTGGCCAACCAGCACTCCGACCGCGTGTCGGTACTCCGCGTCGATCCGGCCAGCGGGGTTCCTCGACCGACCGGTGACCGCATCGAGGTACCGGCCCCGGCCTGCGTCCTGAGCCACCACTGACCGGACCCGCCACCGGGTTCGGGTGTCGGCTGAGCAAATTAGTCCGGGAAACCCGTGAACCGTCCGAGGGCACCGCGCGTACTTCGAAGTGTGGATCGATACGGACAGCAGGGGCGAGTGTCCGAACCCTGATCTGGCCGATGGCCACGGTCCCGGCCGGTTAACGCCGGCGCCGAAGCGTGACAGCACACCGAGTTACAGGTCATCCGTGGGAATCGCCATAGCCCACCGGAAACCTGATACCGATGCGAGTACCAAGGAGGAACCGTGATCCGAGCCAGCCGCGCAGCATACCTCGTCTGCGGAGTGCTCACCGCACTCGCACTTGCGGGGTGGGGCGTCCGGGCGGCCGGAACGCCGCAGAACAACGCAGCGAGTAACAGTTCGGTCCCGTTGGCCGCACCGCCCCAGGCACCGAACGCCGCCGCTGGCAGTGACCTCGGCGCGGCAGCGGACCCGAACACCGGTCAGGCGGCCGACCAAGCCAGCGGTCAGGCCGCTGCACCGAACACGGCGGTCGGGCCGACCGATGTGACCACGAAGCTGGTGGCGAAGACCATCGCCAAGATGGGCCAGGTCGTGACCGACGACCAGGGCTTCGTGCTGTACCGCTTCGACAAGGACACGACGACCCCGCCGACGTCCAACTGCGTTGACAAGTGCACCGCCGTGTGGCCCCCGGTCACCACCACCGACGGCAACGTGCCCCAGATCGAAGGCGTGGACCCGGCGCTGGTCGGTACCACCAAGCGCGCCGACGGCACCGTGCAGATCACGCTCGGCAACTGGCCGATGTACCGCTACCTTGGCGACAAGACCCCCGGCAAGTGGACCGGCCAGGGCGTCGGCGGTACCTGGTGGGTGTCCGACCAGCGCGGCAAGAAGAACCTGACCTGCGTACCGACGTCAACTCCCACGGCGTTCAGCCCCGACTCCGTGGACAGCGGCACCACCGACGGCGCCACGACCGGTGGTGGCGGCGGCGGCACCTACTAGAAGGCACCA
>JAVHWE010000379.1:0-6158 GCA_032160285.1 Micromonosporaceae bacterium
GGCCTTCCTCGGTCGGGCCGGTCTCGCCGAAGCGGACATCGATGAGGCCGCGGTCCGCCACCTGGCGGAACTGTGCCGGTCCACCGGTACCGCGGTCGAGATCAGCGAGCGGCACCTTGCGCCGTCGCCCCGGCTGGCCACGGTCTTCGCCGCCGGTGGTGCCCGACTGGTCGCCGCCAGCGACGCCCGGCAGGCCAGCGAGGTCGGCCGGTGGCGCTACGTCGACCTGGTCGCCGGTGGCCTCGCCGCGGTGGCCGGCTGACCCGGACCTGATATCCGCCCCGACGGTCGGACTCGACCGCCCCGACGGTCGGGCTCGACCGCCCCGACGGTCGGGCTCGGCCGTCAGGCTTGGCCGAGCCATCGGAGGTCCCGTGTGCCGCCGGGGTCAGGAGGGGGACCCGCCCTTGAATCCGGTGCGGGTCATCTCGCCCCAGACGCTGCGGGAACCGACGAGTGCCGACCAGGCGCCGTGGATGCGCCAGCAGGCGGTGAGCTGGCGGTACCCGACGTTCTCCAGGACGGCCGCGGCCACCGCGGCGGCCAGGTCGCTCCAGCGCGAGTACCGGTGGAAGCTGTACTCCTCGACGGTCAGCGCGATCAGATTGATCAGCAGCGCGTACCCGTACGCGACGAACAGGAAGCGGACCGCGAACGCGTAGTCGATCGAGCCGGCCAGCAGCCCCAGCGGAACCAGCAGCACGGCGGCCAGCTCGACGAACGGCGCCAGCAGCTCGAACACCAGGTAGTAGGGGAGCGAGACCAGGCCGATCCGCCCGTACCGGGGGTTGCCGATGGCGGTCCGGTGCTTGGTCAGGATCTCGGTGATGCCGCGGTGCCAGCGCCGCCGCTGGCGGCCCAGCACCCGCATGCTCGACGGCGCCTCGCTCCATGACACCGGCTCGGCCACGAACACGATCCGGTAGTCACGCCTGCTCCGGCGCAGGTGGCGGTGCATGCGGACGACCAATTCGGCGTCCTCGCCGATGGTGTGGTGGTCGAGGCCGCCCAGCTCGATGAGCAGGTCGCGGCGGAAGATCCCGAACGCCCCGGAGATGATCAGCAGCCCACCCAGCCGCGACCAGCCGGTACGGCCGAGCAGGAACGCCCGCAGGTACTCGATGACCTGCACCCGGGGCAGCCAGCCACGGGGCATCCGGGTGTCGACGATACGGCCGGCGACGACGGTACAGCCGTTGGCGATGCGGACCACGCCACCGGCGGCCACCACCCGCAGCGGGTCGTCGGCGAACGGTTTCGCCACCGACAGCAGCGCCTGCGGGTCGAGGATGGAGTCCGCGTCCACCATGCACACCAGCGGATGCCGGGCCAGGTTGATGCCGGTGTTGAGGGCGTCGGTCTTTCCGCCGTTGACCTTGCGGACCACCACCAGCGGCTCCGGCCGCAGCCGAGGCACGTGTACCGACAGCACCTCGCCGGTCGTGGGCGCGTCGCGCGGGATGACCCGGGGGACCTCCACGAGGTCGAACTCGGCCGCGAGCCGGTCGAAGGTGGCGTCGGTGGAGCCGTCGTCGATGATCACGACCTCGAACACCGGGTACCGCAGGGCCATCATCGCGTGGACCGACTCGACGATGCCCGCCTCCTCGTTGTACGCCGGCACCAGTACCGAAACCGGCTGGGTGAGCGGGGACCGGTACGTCTCGTCGAAGCCGGACAGCGGCGCCCGCCGCGCGTGGTGCACGAACTCGATCACCGCCAGCCCGATCAGGACCAGGTAACTGGTGTTGATCAGCAGGAAGTAGGTGAGGATCGCGACGTCGGTCAGGTGCAGGGCATCGCGCAGCCAGCCGAGTGCTGCCACCGGTTCACCGCCCGCCCACGGCGGTCGGCGCCGAACCGATTACCGGCCCCGAACCGTCCGTCACGGGTGATGGCGGCGGCGCGACCGTGGCGCCCACCTCGCCGGTGCGGCGCTGGTCGTCGAGGTCGAACCGGGCGAGCGCCTCCCGGGCATAACCCGCGGCCCGGTCACCCGCCGACCCGGCGGTGTGTGTCGGGTCCGGGCCGGCCGCCGGCCCCGGGCCCGCCGCGTGTTCGAGGACCTGGCGGCCGGCGTTGCCGAGGCGGAGCAGCGAGTACGCCGCGGCGTGGGCGACGGTGTGTTCGGGATCGGAGAGCAGGGCTCCCAGCGCGGGTGCGGTGGCGACCGCGCCGAGGTCGCCGAGGGCTCGGGCGGCCGTCGCGCGCAGTGCCGGTGGGCGCCCCGGCTCGACGGCTTCGAGCAGCGGCGCCAGGGCGGAGCGGGTCCCGAGGCGACCCAGTGCGGCGGCGGCCCGCTGGCGTACCTCCGGGGATTGGTCGTCGCTGAGCGCCGTGATCACGCGGGGCGCCACGGTGATCGCCCCGATCAGGCCGAGTACCTCGACGGCGGTGGCCCGGACCAGGTCGGCGGAGTGGTCGAGGGCGGCGGCGAGGGCCGGCTGGGCGTCGGCGCCCATGCGCATCACGGCGTCCGCGACGGTCTGCGGCGGTACCGGGTGCCGCCCGGCCAGGCTCTCGAGCAGGGCCCGGGTCGCAGCCGGGTCGCCGATGCGGCCCAGTGCCCGGGCGGCCACCGTCCGCACGTCACGGTCGGTGTCGTGCAACAGATAAACCAGACCCGGTACCGCGTCGGCGCGGCCCAGGTTGCCGAGGACCTCGGCGGCGCGGGCCCGCCGGATCGCGCCGCGCGCACGCAGCTCCGGCAGCGCCCGGTCGCCCATGCCGCGCTGTTCGAACGCGAGGACGAGAGCGGCGTGCGCCTCGCCGCGGACCTTGCCCAGCAGTGCGACGGCGGTCGGTTCGACGGCGCGCCAGACGGCGGGGTCCAGCTGCACCAGGGCGTCGAGATTGTCGGGCGCGTCGTCACCGGCGGCGAGTGCGAGCAGCGCGCGGCGTCCCGGGGCCGCAAGTCGGGCCCGGGCGGCGTTCCTGGCGTGTCGCAGCGCCCGACCGACGACGATCACCATACCCAGCACGAATGCCGCGGAGATCAGGACGGACAGCGCGAAGGTGGCGATTTGCGCCACCGTCACGCCCGCATCCGGGCGATGACGGCTTCAACCCGGCTGACCAGCTCGCGCGGGCTGAACGGCTTGACCACATAGTCGTCGGCGCCAACGCCGAATCCGACCTCCACGTCACCCTCCTGCGCCCGGGCGGTGAGCAGGATGATCGGCAGGGTCGCGGTCGGTGGATCGCCGCGCAGCTCCCGGCAGACATCGATGCCGGACATTCCGGGCATCATGACGTCTAGGACGATCATGTCGGGCGGTGATTCCCGGGCCGAGGCGAGCGCCGCCAGGCCGTTGTCGACCGCCGTGACCTCGAATCCGGCCTGCTCCAGCTTGAAGCTGACGAGATCGCGGATGTCCGGGTCGTCATCGGCGATCAGAATCGCGGTCATCTGTTCCCCTGTCGATGTGGCGATGTCGCGGCACGCGCGTCCGTGATTCCGATGTCGCGCGTGCCGCGACGGTGATTCCGATGTCGCGGGTGCCGCGACGGTGATTGCGCTGTCGTGGAGGCCGCCCCTCGCGGACCGGTTCAGAACTCCTCGCGGCGGCCCGGTCGCTCGCCATGACCGGCCCGACCGCGGCCGGGCCGGCGGACCGGTGCCGATCCACCCCCGGCGCGGGGGCTGCCGGCACCGCCGGCGATACGTGCTCCGGCCGGCCCGCCGACGGTCGGGGAGCCGTCGACGCGGCGAGGGGTGCCCATGTCCCGGCTGGCACCGAGAATGCCGCCGTCGTCGAGTGCCGGATTGGCCGGTGGCATGTCGTGGCCGGTTGTCGCGGACATGCCGGGCAGGATCATCGGTGCGTCCCGTTCGAGGTACCGCTTGAACCCGTCGAGGTCGGCCTTCAGTCGCCGGTCCAGTGACACCTGTCCGTACGCCTCGCTGGGCATCAGCGCCCTGGCCTCGAGTTCGAGTTCGGCGATGATCCGGGTACGGTCGTCACCCAGCGGCTGCAACGTCATCGTCTCGGACAGGTGCGGACCGTCGGCGTCGATGGCCTGCCAGGAGAGCATTTCGTCGGTACGCTGCGCGGTGATCCGGGCGTCGAACTCGGCGGGGTTTCCGTCCAGGTCCATCACCCAGTGGGACAGGTCCGCCGAGATCTGGGTGACCTCCCGGACGCCGGCCATGAACCGCGGGTACTCCTCGAAGTGGCATAGCCGTTCGTATGCGACGTGCACCGCTACGTCGACGTCAACAGATTCGCGAACCCTACTCATGACGGCCCCCCGGTCATAGTCGAGTTCGCATCACGCTAGTCGCTTTGTGCGATCTTCTCCCGATAAACGAAGAAAGCGCCGCCGGGCGGGAGACGTAAGGTCTCCCACCCGGGCGGCGCCGGTCTGGCGGAGCGTGTCAGAGCGTGATCGACCAGCCGGTCAGCGTGCCGGTGTCATTGGCGTACGCGTCCCGGACCTGGAGCGTCCAGACGCCGTTGCGGGCCTGACCGGAGACGTTGACCGGGTAGGTCGCTTCGACATTCGCGGCGTCGTCGTCGGTGCTGGTGGCCTTCATCCGGTACACCCGACCATCCGGGGCGATCAGGTTGATCGCCAGGTCACCGCGGTACGTGTGCTTGATGTGGACCGTGACCTTGGTGGTGGCCGACGCGGTACCGGTGCAGCCGGCGACGGTCAGGCTGTCGGTCGCCGTGCTGAGGTCGGCGATCCGCACGCTGTGCGTGCTGACGAACGGACCACACGCGGCCGGGGTCGGGGTCGGGGTCGCGTTCGGGTTCGGGTTCGGGGTGGGGGTCGGGGTGGTACCCGGCGTCAGGCTGGTACTGCTGACGTTGAGCAGCTTGTTCGGCGAACCGCTGCCCACGTTGGCGATCTTGCCGGAGTCGGCGTTGGCCACGAGAGCGTCGCGGACCTCGGCCGGGGTGGCGGTGGGGTTGGCGGCGAGGATCAGCGCGGCGGCGCCGGCGACGTGCGGCGTGGCCATGCTGGTGCCGTCCATCTTGGTGGTGGCGGTGTCACTGGTGTTGTAGGTGGAGAGGACGCCGACACCCGGGGCGAAGATGTCGAGGCAGCTGCCGTAGCTGGAGAAGCTGGCGCGGTTGTCGCTCGCGTCGGTGGCCCCGACGGTGATCGCCTCGGGGACGCGGGCCGGCGAGGTGTTGCAGGCGTTGCCGCTGTCGTTACCGGCGGCGACGGCGTAGGTGACGCCGGAGGCGATGGAGTTCTTGACCGCGTTGTCGAGGGCGGAACCGGCGGCGCCACCGAGGCTCATGCTGGCGACGGCGGGCTTGATCGCGTTCTTGGTGACCCAGTCGACACCGGCGACGATCTGCGAGTAGCTGCCGCTGCCCTGGCAGTCCAGGACCCGGACGGCGACGAGCTGGACGCCCTTGGCGACACCATAGGTGTTGCTGGCGATGGTACCGGCGGTGTGGGTGCCGTGGCCGTTGCAGTCGCTGGCCGTGGTGTCGTTGTCGATGAAGTCGTAGCCGTAGCTCGCCCGACCGCCGAAGTCGGAGTGGGTGATCCGGGTACCGGTGTCGATGTCGTAGACGTGCACGTTGGCGGCGGCGGTGGGGTAGTTGTAGGCCCTGTCGAGCGGCAGGCCGGCCTGGTCGATGCGGTCCAGGCCCCACGGCGGGCTGGCCTGGGTACCGGAGATCGTGACCTTGCGGTCCTGCTCGACGTAGTCGACGGCCGGGTTGGCCGCGAGCTGGTGGGCCGCCGTGGCGGAGAGCGTGGCGGAGAAGCCGTGAACGGCGCTGGTGTAGGCGTGGCCGACCGTGCCGTGGTACTTGCGGGCAAGCGTGCCGGCGGCCGCCTGCGTGGTGGTGGCTTCGGCGGTACCCGACTTGAAGACGACCAGGTAGTGGTCGGCGATGGCGTTCTGCGCGGCCGTGCCGCGGATGCTGCCTTCGGCCGGAGCGGCCTGGGCGGTGCCGACGCCGACGGTTGCGGACAATGTGGCCGCGGCGGCTGACAGGGCGATGGTGGCAACAAATCGCAGCTGAGGCGTGCGCATTTAGCGGTTCTCCCTTGGTCGGATCACATTCCGGAAGCCGCGGAACGTCTGGCCCGCCGCGGTCCGTCGTTCGGACTCCCCATACATTGCGGTGCGGCCAGTGCGCCGGCGTACCCACGCGGTAGCGGCTGGGTTGCCGTCAACCGACCGGTCG
>JAVHWE010000417.1:0-6891 GCA_032160285.1 Micromonosporaceae bacterium
CCACTTCGGACAGTTGGTGACCGTCCAGGCGATGATGTCGGTGGTCAGCCGCAGCGACGGGCCGGGCGCGAAGATGTACGTGCCGCGGGAGAGGTACTCCTTGATGATGTCGTTCTGGGTGGTCCCGGCGATGGCGTCGATCGGCACGCCCTGCTCGGAGGCCACGGTCACGTAGAGCGCGAGCAGCCACATCGCGGTCGCGTTGATGGTCATCGAGGTATTGGCGTCGCGCAGCGGGATGTCGCGGAACAGGGCGCGACAGTCACCGAGGTGCGAAACCGGCACCCCGACCCGGCCCACCTCGCCGCGGGCCAACTCGTGATCGGGGTCGTACCCGGTCTGGGTGGGCAGGTCGAAGGCGACCGACAGACCGGTCTGGCCCTTGTCGAGATTGCGGCGGAACAGCGCGTTGCTGGCGGTGGCGGACGAGTGGCCGGCATAGGTGCGCATCAGCCACGCCGGATCGGGCCGTTCCAGCCGGCCGTTCGACCGATCCGCCGGCCCAGCCGGCTCCGCTGACGCCACCGGCCCAGCCGGCTCCGCTGACGCCGCCGGCCCAGCCGGTTGCGGGGTCTCGGGCATGCCAAACCTCCTGGTCACCTGCCCGAAGTTTACTGAACGGTAGCTTGGGAAATGCCGGTGACACTGGTCACCGTACGCCGCAACCGCGGCCCCGGGCGCCGTCCGGCGTACCCGCGCGCGATAGTGGACGCCGTGACGGAGAACCTGGCCATCGAGGTACGTGGACTACGCAAGGCGTACCGCGACACGGTCGCCATCGACGGCCTTGATCTCGCCGTGGTTCGCGGCGAGGTGTTCGCGCTGCTCGGCCCCAACGGCGCCGGGAAGACCACCACGGTGGAGATCCTCGAAGGGTTCCGGCGCGCCGATGCCGGCGAGGTGACCGTGCTCGGTGCGGATCCCCGGTGGCAGAGCGCCGGGTGGCGGGCGCGGATCGGGATCGTGCTGCAGAGTACCGGCGAGTTCGAGGAGTTGACCGTGGCGGAGGTGGTGCGTCACTTCTCCCGGTACTACCCCGACGCCGATGACCCGGAGGCGGTGATCGCCAAGGTCGGCCTTGCCGACAAGCGGAGTACCCGCGCGCAGCGCCTGTCTGGCGGCCAGAAGCGCCGCCTCGACGTGGCCCTCGGCATCATCGGCCGGCCCGAGCTGCTGTTCCTGGACGAGCCGACCACCGGATTCGACCCCGAGGCCCGCCGGGACTTCTGGGACCTGCTCCGCGAATTGGCCACGGCGGGCACCACGATCCTGCTCACCACGCACTACCTTGACGAGGCGGAGGCGCTGGCCGATCGGGTCGGCGTGATCGCGCACGGCCGGCTGGTCGCCGTCGCCGCACCGGCCGAGCTCGGTGACCGCCGCACCGCCCTGGCGACCGTGCGCTGGCACGACCCGGACGATCCGGACGGTCCCCGCTCGGAGCGGACCGCGACACCGACGGCGGCCGTCGCGGCGCTGGCCGCCCGGTTCGGTGGCGAGGTGCCCGGCCTGACCGTCACCCGGCCGACCCTGGAGGACGTGTACCTGTCGATGATCGGCAAAGGGGCCGCATGAGCACGCTGACCGACCGGCCCGCGGCCGGTACGACCACCCGCCGGGGTGTCCGGGCGCTGCGCATCGGGCTGGACCGGGGCGTGCTGGAGCTGAGGCAGTTCGCCCGCACCCGCGAGTACGTGGTGTTCACCCTGCTCTTTCCGGTCATCGTCGTGGTGATCTTCGGGGCGGTCTTCGGCGGCACCGTCGTCGGCGGCGTCACGCTTACCCAGTACTTCGTGACCGGCATGATCGCCTCCGGCCTGCTCGCCACCAGTTTCCAGAACCTGGCGATCCAGATTCCGATCGAGCGCGGTCGCGGTGTGCTCAAGCGCCTGCTCGGCACCCCGATGCCGCGGACCGCGTACTTCATCGGCAAGATCGTGATGGTGCTCGTCGTCAGCGTGCTGGAGACGGCGGTGCTACTCGTCATCGCGGTCGGCTTCTACCACTTGGCGCTGCCGCACACCGCGGCCCGGTGGTTCACCTTCGGCTGGGTCAGCCTGCTCGGCATCACCGCGTGCACCCTGGCCGGCATCGCGTACTCCTCGGTGGCCCGTACCGGCCGGGGCGCCCCGGCCACGGTGACGCCGGTCGCGCTGGTTCTCCAGTTCACCTCCGGGGTGTTCTTCGTCTACACCAGCATCCCGTCGTGGATGCAGACGGTGGCGGCGCTGTTCCCGCTGAAGTGGATGTGCCAGGGTCTGCGCTCGGTGTTCCTGCCGGACTCCTTCGCTCACCGCGAGGTCGCCCACTCCTGGGAACTCGGCCGGGTGGCGCTGGTCCTCGGGGCGTGGTGCGTTGGCGGCCTGCTCGTCTGCCTGCTCACGTTCCGCTGGACGGATCGCCAGGAGCGCTGAGCGGCGGCGGGGGGTGGGCGTAGAAGCCGCGGCCGGTCTTGCGGCCCAGGTCGCCGGCGGCCACCATGCGGGCCAGCAGCTCCGGCGGGAAGAACTTCGGGTCGCCGGTGTCGCGGTAGATGTTCTGCGTCGCGTGCATCAGCACGTCGACGCCGGTCAGATCGGTGGTCGCGAGCGGACCCATCGGGTGCCCGAAGCCCAGCCGGCACGCGGTGTCGAGGTCCTCGGCGCTGACCACGCCGCTCTCCACCAGCTTGACCGCCTCCACCACGAACGCCGAGATCAGCCGGGTGGTGACGAACCCGGCGACGTCGGAGTTGACCACGACGCAGGTCTTGCCGATCTCCTCGGCGAACGACCGGGCCCGCTGCAGGGCGGCGTCCGAGGTCCGGTAGCCGCGCACCAACTCGCAGAGCTTCATCATCGGTACCGGTGAGAAGAAGTGGGTACCGACGACCCACTCGGGCCGGTTGGTCACGGCGGCGATCTGGGTGACCGGAATTGCGGACGTGTTGGTGGCGAGCACCACCTCGGCCTTGCAGACCCGATCGAGCTCGCGGAATACACCCTGCTTCACGTCGAGCCGCTCGAAGACGGCCTCCACGACGAGGTCCGCGTCGGCGGCCGCGGTGAGATCGGTCGTGCCGCTGATCCGGCTCAGCGTCGACTCGACCTCGTCGGCCGAGATCGTGCCCTTGGCCGCGAACTTTCCGAGTGAGCCGCGGATACCGGCGAGGCCGCGCCGCACCGCGGTGTCATCGATGTCGCGCATCGTGACATCCCAGCCGGCCCGCGCCGCGACCTGGGCGATACCGGCGCCCATCAACCCGGCTCCGACGACCGCCAACCGACCCGCCATGTTCACACTCCCGCGTCGTCCCGCTCGCCTGAGCACCCTAACCCGCGGAGCCGACTCTCCGTATGGCTACGAAAAGTAGCCCGCTGATGGCAAGCTGTCACCGTGCTCGTCCACGCCGACGCCTACAGCGCGGTTGCGCTGATCGCCCTGACCACAACCGTCGTCCTGACCACGATCCTGTACACGGCGACCTCCGCCCTCCCGCACTGGCGCCGAGCGGGTCAGCTGCGGCAGCACCTCCGGCACCGGCCACGCCCGGGCCCGCTGCCGCCGCGGGAACCGGCGAGCCCGCCGGGTAACGGCCGGGAGCCGCTGCGGCTGGCGCTGCCGGGGCGGGCGCCGCACCCCGGACGCCGGCCGGGGTCCCGGCCCGCTCTCCTCGACGATTACGGGCTGCTGCGCACCCTCGCCCTGGTCAACAACCTGGACACCGGCCAGTCGGTACGCGCCCTGCTGGCCACCGGCCAGGTCCGCGCCACGGTCGCCACCGGCAGCGACGGGCTGGTCCGCGTCCTGGTCTTCCCCGAGGAGTACGACCGCGCCCGCCGCCTGGTCAGCTGGGTCCTCTAGCGGGGACCGCCTCAGAACGCGAAGGGTTCCTCGTCGGGGGCGTTGACGCGCTCGACCGGTACGCCGAGGGCCCGCAGGTCGGCGGCGAAGCCCGGGTAACCGCGATCGATGTGGTGTACCTCACTGACCTCAGTGACGCCCTCCCCGCAGAGGCCGGCGATGACCAGGCCGGCGCCGGCCCGGATATCGGTCGCGCGTACCGGTGCGCCGGACAGCCGCTCGCGGCCCCGGACCACGGCGTGGTGACCGTCGGTACGGATATCCGCGCCGAGCCGGGCCATCTCGTTGATGAACATGAACCGGCCGTCGAAAATGTTCTCGGTCACCAGCGAGGCGCCCTCGCTGATCGCGGCCAGGCCGATGGCCATCGGCAACAGGTCGGTGGCGAAGCCGGGGAACGGCAGGGTCACGAAGTCCACCGCGGTCGGCCGGCGGTCCATCCGGACCCGGAACCGCCCGGGCTCCGCGTCGACCCGGGCCCCGGCCGTGCCGAGCTTGTCGAGGGCGATCTCCAGGTGGCTGGGCTCGGCGCCCACCACCGTGACGTCCCCCCGGGTCATCGCCGCACCGAAGGCCCAGGTGCCCGCGACGATGCGGTCCGCGACGGTCCGGTGGCTGACCGGCGACAGCGTGTCGACCCCCTCGATGACGAGCTGCGACGTACCGGCCCCGTCGATCTTCGCGCCCATCGCGGTGAGCATCGCGGCGATGTCGACGATCTCGGGTTCCCGGGCGGCGTTGTCGATCTCCGTCGTACCCTTCGCCAACACCGCGGCCATCAGCAGGTTCTCGGTCGCGCCGACGCTCGGGAAGTCCAACCAGATGGTCGCCCCGTGCAGCCGGGGCGCGGCGGCCACGACGAAGCCGTGCTCGCTGGTCACCTCGGCACCCATCCGCCGCAGGCCGTCCACGTGCATGTCCAGCCCCCGGGAGCCGATCGCGTCCCCGCCGGGGTGCGCCACCCGCACGTACCCGCAGCGGGCGACCAGCGGCCCCAGCACGCAGATGGACGCCCGGAGCCGGCGTACCAGGTCGTAGTCGGCCTCGCTGCCGACCTTGTCGGGCGCGTCGATCAGGGCCCGGTGATCGTCGAGTGTCACCTCACAGCCGAGCCGGCGCAGCACCTCGGCCATGATGCCGATATCGGTGATCCGCGGGATGTTGGTCACCTCGGTCCGGCCGGGTGCCAGCAGCGCCGCCGCCATCAGCTTGAGGGCGGAGTTCTTCGCGCCCACGACCGACACCTCGCCGGCCAGCCGGGCACCACCAACCACACGGATCAGGTCCACGCCGGCCATCGTAGAGGTGTCTTCCGTACGCTGATCCGTATGGCTGTACATCTGACCCGCATCTACACGAAGACCGGCGACGCCGGCACCACGGGGCTGGGCGACTTCAGCCGGGTACCGAAGACGCACCCACGCATCGCCGCGTACGCCGACACCGACGAGTGCAATGCCGCGCTCGGCGTCGCGATCGCGCTCGGCGGACTCGCCGACGACCTGCGCCGCGTCGTGACGATCGTGCAGAACGACCTGTTCGACGTCGGGGCGGATCTGTGCAACCCGATCGTGGCGGAGCCCGCGTACCCGCCGCTGCGCATCACCGAGGAGTACGTGACACGGCTCGAGGGCTGGTGCGACGAGTACAACGCCACACTGTCCAAGCTGGACTCGTTCATCCTGCCCGGCGGCACGCCCGGCGCCGCCCTGTTGCATGTGGCGCGGGTGGTGTGCCGGCGCGCGGAGCGGTCGGCCTGGGCCGTCGTCGAAGCCGACCCGCAGCGCACGAACCCGTTGACCGCCAAGTACCTCAACCGCCTGTCCGACCTGCTGTTCATCCTCTGCCGGGCAGCCAACCCGGGCGGCGACGAGAAGTGGGTACCCGGCGGCGACCGGATCTAATCGCGAGGCGGCGCGCACCGCGTGGGGCCGGCGCACGGGCCGGGTCGGTCGACAGTGGACGGTACCGGTGCGGTGGCCAAGGCGCTACTGCGAGATTCCCTCATGCGAGTCGGGCAGGCTGGCCGGTCCGAACGCGGACAGGAACGGATCCACCAGTCTGCTCGTGATGCCGGCGCTGAGCATGTCGCGGACCACCAGGGCCTGTACCGCCCCGCTGAGCAGATTCCACACCCCGCTCGCGCGGTCGGAGACCGGGATACCGGCGTCCTCAACCGCATGGACGAGCCTGAGCTGGGCGGCGGCCGCCTCCCGGACACGCCCGGAGACGTACACGGCCCACGACGCGCCATGCACGGCCGGCGCCCAGTCGCTGACCCCGCGCCGGGTGATCTCGGCCGCCCGGGACAGCCGCCCGAGCTGCGCCGGGTGGAGTGCGCGCACCCGGCCGAGCAGGACCAGGATTGCCTCGTGCTGAGGGCCGAGGTTCATCGGGCGGATCGGCAGCGACCGCGCGGCGGCGAACCAGCCGGTCGCGAGCTGCCGGCGGGACCGCGTCGGGAGCAGATCACGTAGGTACGCGCCGACCACCGCGTCGCAGAGCACCGCGGTGGCCCGGCTGGCGACCTCGCTCTGTGCCCGTCCAGCCGTACGACCGCCACCATCGCCGGCCGCGGCCCCGGCGGCGGACGGCTTCCAGGTCCAGTCGAGCACGTCGTGGCGTACGCAGTGGAGCAGCCCATCGACGGTACCGATCGGAGCACGTTCGAGCAGGGACAGCGTCCGGTCGGCGTCGCCGGTCTCGGCCGACAGTTCGCGGACGCTCTGCCGCTGCCGGGCGGCGTGGTCGACGTCCTGCCAGAGGTCGAGGCGCGTCCAGTCGTCGGGGCCCACGTTGGCGAGGATCTCTATGTCACTCTGAGTAAACGAGAGGGCACGAAGAAGGACATCGGCGACGGCCGGTCCGCCTCGCATGCGGACCAGGTCAAAGCCGAGAACGGGGGCGCTCACAAGGCTGTACATGCACCCAGTCTGCAACCGGAACAGACCCGGGTGCGTCCCCTGTTCGGCCCCCGACATTACTCTGCGTTGCCGGTGCCCCGATCGCCTCGACGAGGTGGCCGACCCCCTTCTCCCGGGACCCACA
>JAVHWE010000602.1:0-7126 GCA_032160285.1 Micromonosporaceae bacterium
GCCGTGGTCGGAGTCGCGACGCCGCTGCTGCACGGTGTCGGTGCGCCAGCCGGGATCGACTCCACCCGGGCCCACCACTACGTCGCCGACGAGGGCGACGGGGAGGTCGGGCACATGACCACGCTCATCGACGGCGAGGACCTGGCGGGCGCGGCCCGGCATGGCAACCACCGCAACCTGATCAACCGCTGACGCCGACGGTCAGACCAGGACGTTGATCGGCTCGAGGATGCCGACACCGGCGGCGAAGTGCCGCAGCCGGATGGCCATCGACTCGGTCAGCACCTCGCCGCCACGTACCAAGGTCAGCCCGGTGGTGGTGACCACGTCCTGATTGACCAGCATACCGACCATCAGCTCCCGGCCCTCAACCTGTCGCGGTTGGCGGACCGCGGTTTCGAGATGCGCCTGCAGGACGGTGTCGAGAAGCCCCTTCGGGTAGCGACCGCACTTGACCAGACTGTTGACGACGGTGCCGCCCGTGAGCCCGGCGTCGACGCCGACCACGAACGCCATGACCACGGCGTACACGTCCCGGGCGTCGGCCGCGTCGCCGTCGTGCCGGTCACCGTCGGCGCCCTCGACATCGACGGTCGGTGGCGGCGCCGGGTTCGTCGCGTCCTCGAAGGTGACCGGCTGGGCGGCGACCCACTGGGCGACCCGCTCCAGCCGCGGAATGCGCCTGATCAGGTCGTACGAAAGGCCGGGGTGGCCGCCGTAGATCTCTCGGGCCTCGGCGCTGATCTCGGCGCCCTCGCGGATCTCGGTGAGCACCTCCACCGGTACGGCCATCATCCCCACCTGACCGAGCATCGCCGCGATCCGCAGTTCCCACGTCACGGTGAGGCCGACCGCCGTGGCGACGGCCTCAGTGAGTGCCTTGACCGCCTCCGTACGGCGGAAGGCCAACGGGTTCGCCGCTGACATCAGTTCGGTGAGCACCGCAACAGCGCCGTCGAGGGTCCGTTCGAGCAGCTCGCGTTCGCTGTGGATCAGCCGGTACTGAGCGAGCGCGGCGTCGACCGCCCGGGCCAGCTCGGCGGCCTCGCAGGGCTTGGTAAGGAAGCGGAACAGGTTGCCATTGTTGACGGCTGCGATAGTGGAGCTGAGTTCGGCCTGGCCGCTGAGGATCAACTGGACCGAGTCGGGCGACGCGTCGCGGGCACGGCTGAGGAACTCCGCGCCGTTCATGCCCGGCATCATCATGTCCGAGACCACGACGGCGTACGGGTTCTCGGCGGCCGCGATGACGGCGAGTCCTTCGGCACCCGAGGTGGCGGTGTCGATGTCCCAGCGGCCGTGGAGGCTTCGGCGCAGCGCCTCCAGGACGCGTACCTCGTCGTCGACCATGAGGATGCCGTTGGCCACCGCTGCGCTCCTACCCGGCGTGGTGGGTGAGTGGGACACGGCATCGTCGTCGGGTGACCGCCAGCTGCCGGACCGCGCCGTACCTGAGCCATGGTATATGGCCCTGTGAACTGATATGTACGCTTCGTCAGGAGCGTCCGGGCCGGGCGGGGTGACGGGTTCTTCGCGACTTTCGCTCAGCTTGACCGCCCACCCGCCGATGGGCGGGAGGTGACTCGCCACGACGCGGAGGGGTCCATGTCGATTCAGACTGCGGGGCGGCTGGCAGACCGGGTGTCCATGGCATCGGCGAGCTCCTCCCACCCGGACGCGGGTACCGCCGTCGCGGAGCTGGCGGGGGCCCTGGGCGACACGGCGCCGTTGTTCGCGGTCTTCGTCACACCCGGATACGATCTTGACGCGACCGCGGCGGCCATCCAGACCTGGTGCGGCGGCCGCGTCATCGCCTGTACGAGTTCGGGCAACATCGGGCCGGACGGGTACGCGAAGGCCGGCATGATCGCGGTCTCGTTCTCCGGCGGGGGCCTGCGGGCGCGAACCATCCCGGTCGGTTCGACCGATGTATCGCAGGCGGTGGAGCAGGTGAGCGTCGACCTGTCCGAGCTGCACGCGATGTGGGAAGACTCGGACGGTTTCGCGGTGCTGCTCGTCGACGGCCTGACGAGGCGGGAGGATCGCCTGGCCGCGGCGCTGATGGCGGCACTGGGGGATGTTCCCATCATCGGTGGCTCCGCCGGGGACGGCCTGACGTTCACCCGCACGGCGGTCCTGTGCGACGGTCACTTCGTCGACGACGGCGCCACGTTGACGATGGTCACGCTCGACACGCCGTTTCGCCTCTTTCGACTGCAGCATCACGAGCCCAGCGACATCATCCTGGTAGCCACCGACGCCACACCGGATCAGCGGCTGGTCCGCGCGCTCAACGGCCGGACAGCGGCGGAGGCGTACGCAGAGGCGGTCGGGCTATCCATCGACGCGCTCGACCCGGTGGTTTTCTCCACCCATCCGTTGATCCTCCTCGCGGCGGGGCAGAGTTGGGTGCGCAGCATCTCGGCGGTCAATCCCGACGGCAGCCTGAGCATGTTCGCCGCGGTCCAACCCGGCGACGCGCTCCGCCTGGGCCGCCCCGTCGGCATGATCGAGAAACTGGAAGCCCGGTTCGCCGACGTGACGGCCGACCTCGGCCGACTCAGCGGAGTGCTCGCCTTCGACTGCGTCCTGCGACGTCTCGAGTTCGAGGAGCGGGGGATCGACACGCGGATCGGGCGGCTTCTGGCCGAGAAAGGCGCGGTCGGTTTCAGCACGTACGGCGAACAGTTCAACGGCATGCACATGAACCAGACCCTGGTCGCGGTCGCGTTCGGAGCCGGATCGGACCCGGCGAACTGATGCCACCGCGCACGGGAGCCACCACGAGATGACTGTCTCGACCGACATGGATCCGTCGGCACGGATCGCGGAACTGGTCCGAACCGTGCAGGAGCAGCGCCGCACGATCGAGGCGCTGATCATCGCAGCCGACCGGCGCACCGCCGACGAGCCGGACAGCGCGGCGATCGCCACCTGGCAGCGCAACCTCACCCTGCAACGCCGGGTCGCCGAGCGAACGCACCGGGTACGCGAAGCCGAGCAACTGCTTCGCAACGTTATCGACTCGCTCGACGCCGGCCTGTGCATCCTGGCCGACGATGGCCGGATCATCGATACGAACCGGGTCTGGAACGAAATGCTCAGCGCCGTCGCGGGGGGCGGTACGGCCGGCGGCAACAGCGGTGTCCGCAGCGACGACGGCAGTTGCTTCTTCGACCTCGACCAGCGGCGCCCCACCGAACTAGGCGAACTGCTCCGGGGAGCGGCCGTCGCGGTCGGTCACGTTCTCGCCGACCGCAAGATTGAGCCGGGTCCGGGGCACCGGGTGATGGTGCGCGCGAGCCCAGATCGCTGGGACGAGCGCTGGTGGCGGGTCGACGTTGTCCGGGTCCGGGGACACGACGCCGCGCAGGCAGTGGTGACCCTGACCGACGTCACCCGGGAGACGCAGACCCGGGACGAGTTGCGCCAGGCCACCCGCGACGCCTCGCGACTGGCCCTGGTGGCCCGTCACATGGACGACGCTGTCGTGATCGCGGACGCCGACGGTGTGGTGGAGTGGGTCAACGACGCCTTCGTCCAGATGACCGGCTTCACCGCACGCGAGGCGATCGGCCGGACCCGGGTCAGCATGTTTGGACTCGAAGGTGCCGCGCCGGCGCTCTCGGAGCACACCATGCCGGACGGTCAGATTGTGCTGCCGGAGTTTCTCACCCGTACCAAGGACGGCCGCCCCTTCTGGTTGAAGATCGAGTTGTACCGGGTAGTCGACGACGACGGCGTGGTGCGCCTGTTGGGTGTGGAACACGACGTCACCGCACGCCGGGCCGGCGACGAGACCCTGATGACGGCGATCGAACGCTCCGAGGCACTGGCCGGCGAACTGTCGACGGAGAAGTCGCTGTTGACCGGCGTCATATCTTCCATTCCACACCTGACGTACTGGAAAGATTCCGCCGGCCGCTACCACGGCCACAACGCGGCGTTCCTCGCCATGCGCGGCCTGCCCGCCGGTACCGAACTGCTCGGTCGTTCCGACAGTGAGCTCGGCGCGGCCGACGAGTTCGTCCGGATTCTCACCGAGATCGAAACGCAGGTGCTGCGGACCGGCCAGGCCGTGGTCGACCAGCAGGTCACCGTCAGCCGGGCCAGCGGCAGCACCCGCAGTCTCCTGATGAGTGTGCTGCCCCAACCGGACGCCTCCGGCCAGATCGGCGGGCTGATCGGCGTCGGTGCCGATGTCACCCGGGTCAGCGAGCTGGAACGGCAGCTGAACCAGACCAACCGGCTGGAGGCGATCGGCCAACTCGCCGCCGGAATCGCCCACGAAATCAACACCCCGATCCAGTTCGTTTCCGACAACACCAGGTTCGTAGCGGATTCCTTCACCCAGATGCTGTCGCTGATCCGCCTGGCGAGCGACCTGTGCCGGGACGCGACGGTCGACGATCCGGTCCGGGCCGTGCGGCTACTGCACGACCAACTGGAGACCCTTGACGTCGCCTTTCTCGTCGACGAAATTCCGGCCGCGTTGACGGAGTCGCTGGAGGGCCTGGAGCGGGTGGCCCAGATCGTCCGGGCGATGAAGGACTTTTCGCACCCCGGCCAGGGCCGCCGGGACACCGATGTCAACCGCGCCGTCGAGAGCACCGCACAGGTGGCCCGCAACGAATGGAAGTACCACGCCGAACTGACCCTGCGCCTAGGTGTCGACGTCGGCCTCGTGCCCTGCTACGAGGGCGAACTCAAGCAGGTCGTGCTCAACCTCATCGTCAACGCAGCGCATGCCATCGAGGCGGCGGGGCCGCGGCCCAACGGTGGCCTCGGCCACATCGACATCAGGACGAGCCGCACCGACACGCACGTCGAAATCGCGGTGGCCGATGACGGCACCGGAATGGACGACGCCACCAGGCAGCGGATCTTCGATCCGTTCTTCACCACCAAGGAGGTCGGCAAGGGCACCGGCCAAGGCTTGAGCATGGCCTACACCAGCATCGTGCAGAAGCACGGTGGCGCCATCCGGGTCGAGTCCGCCGCTGGCGGTGGAACGACATTCGTCATCGTGCTGCCGACGCAGGTCGATGCCCCGGGCGACCCGCCGTGACCCAGCCGGGCGGCACAGCGCGGACCCTGCCATTCCCGGCGGCCGGCCGTGCCCAGGTGTTGCTCGTCGACGACGACACCCGGATTCTCGCCGCGCTGCGCCGCCAGCTCCACCGCCGGTACGAGATCTTCACGGCCGAGAGCGGCAGTCAGGGCCTGGCGGTACTGGCCGCACAGCCATCGATCGCCGTGGTCATCAGTGACATGCGCATGCCGGGCATGGACGGCGCCACCTTCCTCGCCCAGGTGCGGGCGGCATCGCCACGGACAACCCGGGTGCTGCTCACCGGCCAGACCGACCTCGACGCCGCCATCCGTGCCATCAACGACGGGCAGATCTTCCGGTTCCTCAACAAGCCCTGCCCCCCGGACGCCCTCGACAAGTGCCTGCAGGACGCGGTCGTCCGCCACGAGGCCGCGTGCGACGAGTACCGCCTGCTGTCCAGCGTCGTCGGCGACCGGCGGGTCCTCGACGACAGCCACAGCATGTACGAGGCGCTCGCGGTCGGCCTTCAGGCCGGCCTGAACAACCATGAGTTCCGGCTTCAGTACCAGCCGATCGTCAACCTGGCCGACGGTTCGGTTATGGCCGTGGAGGCCCTGGTCCGTTGGACGCACCCGGGCGGCGAACTGGTCCAGGCGGTCAACTTCCTGCCGGCCGCCGAGACCAGCGGGCTGATCATGCCGCTCGGCCGGTGGGTCATGGCCGCCGCCTGCCAGGAAATCGCGTCGTGGCCGGCGATGGCGGCCACCGAGACGTTGCGGGTCAACATCAACGTCTCCGACGCCCAGCTGCGCGACCCCGGGCTGGTCGACGATTTCGCGAACACCCTGATCCTCAGCGGCCTCGAAGCCGGTCGCCTCACCCTGGAGGTCGACGAGAGCCCGGCGCTGCGCGAGGTGTTGCCGATCCGGTCGCTGACCACGATGGCCGCCTGGGGCATCCATCTGGCCCTCGCCGCCTTCACCGACGAGACGATCCTGCGCGCGCTGGCCGAGATCCTTCCGTTTGAGGCTGTCAAGGTCGGCAAGCACCTCAGCGGGCTGCTGCCGGGTGACCAGCAGGCCGCACTCATCTGTCGATCCATCGTCGGGACGGCCAGAAATCTGGCGATACAAACGATCGTGGAGGGGATCGAAACCGTCGAGCAGCAGGACGCCTGCCGCGCCCTCGGCTTCGACTTCGCCCAAGGGTACCTGTTCGGGCGGCCGACCGAGCCGGGCGAGCTGCTGGGCAACCTCCTCGGACCCGGCAGCGAACCACCGGGCAGGCCGGCCGGCACCCGCTGATGACACCGCGCGTCCAGTGCATGATGCTGGGTCGATGCGGTTGGTCGGGTCGAACGGACATGGCGTGGAGCTCAGCGTGGTCGGGTACCAGTTTCCCGATCACCCCGACCCGCTGGCCCGCACCAGCTGGCTGATGATCGAGGGCACCGCGTACTCGGCTGAGGGCTCGTGGAAGTTCCGGTGGGCCGCGCTGACCCCCGACGATGCCGTCCTCATATCGGAGTGGCTGCTGATGACGGCCTTCGGCGAGATGCCGGTGGCCGCGCCGCACGCGCTGGGCGACGACTGTGACGGCTGCCTGCACTTCGCCGAACCGAACCTGGGCTTCGCCATCACCGGGTACTCCCCCGACGAGATCGGGCTGCGGATCGAGCTGGATCTGGAGTTCCTGCCGCCGTGGCGACCGGAACGCGCCGCCGGCGATCCGGTCGTCCTCCTGATCGGCCTGCCGGCGGCCGCGCTGACCACCGCCGCCACCGACTGGGACGCCGAGATCGCCGACTTCCGGCCATAGGACCCCGCCGGCGCGGCCGTGCTGACACGCCGCGAGCGGGCGACAACCGGCGTGCGGTACCGGCAGAATGCAGGCCGACCCACATCCGAGAAGGCGGAACATCGTGACAGTCTCTGTCCACCAGCGCATCGCCGACGAGCTGGGCGTACACCAACGGCAGGTCCGCGCCGCCGTCGAGCTGCTGGACGGCGGGGCCACCGTGCCGTTCATCGCCCGCTACCGCAAGGAAGCGACCGAGATGCTCGACGACACGCA
>JAVHWE010000631.1:0-2930 GCA_032160285.1 Micromonosporaceae bacterium
GTCGCGCGCCAACCGCACACCGGTCACTTTCGGCTGGCTGAACAGTCAATGGCGGTGCGCGAAGGGGTGTTGCACAACGACTCATCGATACCTGACTGTTGGGGGTACGCCACGGGACACCCCCGCGCGGTAAAGGCACGGATACGAGGAACCGTCGCCTTTTCGGGTAGCACCCTTCACCGGAGGCGTAGATGATCGAACGTCCCGCGCGGAACGCGGACTACCTCGATCGGCCGGAGGTCAGGGCCCGCCTGCGCGCACACCCGGTCCCCGCGTACCTGGGTGCGAAGCGCGGCGCGGTCGGGTACGGCCTACTCGTCGTGGTGGCCGGGGCGGGTGCGGTGGCCGCCTGGCGTACCGTCAGTCCGTGGCTGGGTCTGGTCCTGGCGCTGGTCCCCGCGCAGGCGCTGGTCGACTGGGCGGTGTCGTGGTATCGGGTCGCCTCGCTGGCGTACGAACGGGCGGTCGACGAGCGCGCGGTTGACGAGGTGCACGGCGACCCACCGCGTACCGGGGACGGCGACAACTGATCGCGGACGTGGACAACCCCCGGGGCTTCCACGCTGCGCGTGGGCCGGCTGGACAGGGGCCGGACCCCGGGGGTCGGGTAGCTGCTGGAATTCGCCGAGCCGCGAACGGCCTCGACTACTGAGAGTCCAGAGGACGGCGACTAGCGGACAGCCACCTCACAAGTCCATGGCTTATGCAACTGTGGACCACCTCCTTCCTGTGTACCGCCCACCCTAGGAGCCGATTCCGGCGGCCGCAACGGTAATTGCCGAGGTCGTACCCTGAGGGTGGCGCTGGAGGGCCGGATGAAACTCAAGCTAGACCTGCACGACATCTACAACCGCAACGGCGACATCGAGCGTGAGCTGCATTCGATCATCGCCCAGGCGGTGGACAAGCGGGCGACCCTGGTCGAGATCATCCCCGGCAAGGGCTCCGGCCAGCTCAAGAAGCGGGTGCTGCGGTTCCTCGACCAGCGGGAGATCAAGGCGCTGTACCACCGGGTCGAGAAGGACTCGAAGAATTTCGGTCGGGTGTTCGTCCACTTCCGGTGGAAGTAGCCCCCAGCTGTGACATCGACGTGGGTGTTGCCTTCCAGCGCGGTGGAGTGGCGGGCTGCCAGGTGCCAGATGTCGGTCCAGATTGCCTCGGCTTCTTCGGGCTGGGAGACCGCTGGTTGAGCTCCGCGAGTGCGCGGTCAAGCCGGTCGTAGGCTGTTGCGGCGCTCGACCGTCAGCCGCACACCACACGCTCGGTCTAGATCATGTTGGCAAAGTGGATACAACGTGACCACAGCCAATCGAACTTGCCAACTTGGCTCGCCGCGCAAATGTGGGAGTAGCCAGGTCACGTGGTGGCTAAGCCGGTCGCCGGTTGTACTTGTCCAGCGTCCCCTTGTTCGTGGACACATCCTGGAAGATCAACTCCCATGGTCCGGTGTTCACGTCCATCTCCTTGCCGAACCCCACCCATTTGCCCACGATCCGGCGGCCCGTCGGCTCGGCCAGCATCTGGATCGCCCCGTGGTACCGGGCACCGCGGTAGTAACTCTCGGCGGCCGTCTGCTCTACCCACGTGCCGGTGATGACGTTGCCGTCGACGGTAAGGTCCATGGTCAGCGACGAGTCGGACGAGCCTGGCAGGCTCCGTACCGTCAACCGATCCCCGTGCTGGATGACCACCACGTAGTGCAGGCCGACGAACGTCTCGGCGCGACCGCTGGAGAAGTACTCGTACCGGCTCAACCAGACGCCCGAGTGGTTGCCTTGGGGAACGGGCCGCTGCCGGCTGCCGCTCGCCGCGGCGATCCCCGTGGGCGAGTCGCCCACGTCGTAGCCCTTCGGCTCGTCGCCGGACGCGCGGGCTTGTGGCACGGCTGCGGTGAACCCGAGAGCCGCGATCGGTAGGCCGGTCACCAGTTCGAGCGCGCGGGCGTACGTCGGCCGCGGCGTCGTGATGAGACCCGCCTCCCAGCGCTGGACAAGCCGCTTGTTGGCGTCGTTGGGGCGTCCGGCGCGCAGACCGGCTTCCCGGAGCGCGCGCGCGAGGTCGTCCTGGCTCATCAGCAGCCCCATGCGGACCGCGCGAAGGGTCCCGTTCGTCACCGCCTCAGCGTATCGCCTATGTCGCCGAAATGACGCCCACGATGCCGCCGCTCGGACGCCCCGAGCGTCGTCGCGGCCCGTGGCTCTCCGCGACATCGTGTGTACACGGGTACGGCGGTCAACGATCCCCTCTGGGCGGCGCCGCCGGAGGGCCTTGACAAGCGAGGAGAGCGGGCGTGGCGATCAGAGGTACCAGGCCCGACCGGCCGGGCTGACCGACGCCATCGACCGGGCGATCATGGTTGGCCTCAGGCTGCTGCAGCCGGGCGACGGCGAGCCTTGGTGCACGGTCGTGTGCTCGGCGTGCGCGGCGACGGTGGCGATCCCCGAGCGGCCCGGGTCGGCCGAGCGGGCCGGCCGGCGCCTGGACCTCTTCGCGCTGCGGCACGTCGGTCACCGGCAGGCGTTGCCCAGCCGGACCGAACGCCCGCAAGCCGACGCGGAGGTGATCGCGACCGATACCGTGATCTACATCCCAGGAAATGCGGTTGCGCCGGACCGTTGGCCTGTAGATGCTTGTACTAACCAACCAATCGGAGGGCCACTCGTGACCGACAGCGATCTGATCGCGATCGGTTGGCAGCTCGGGCTCTTCCTGCGCCGCGCCGAGCGGTTCCGCCACGGCATCCCGTTCGAGGCCGATGGTCGACCGCTGGAGCGCGCCTCATACGGGCTGCTCGCGCGGGTCACCGAAGGTCCGGCCCGGTTGTCCGCGCTCGCCGCCGACCTGTCCGTCGACCTGTCGACCGTCAGCCGCCAGGTGGCGACGCTGGAGTCGACCGGCCTGGTCCGCCGGACCGTCGATCCCACCGATCG
>JAVHWE010000017.1:0-4575 GCA_032160285.1 Micromonosporaceae bacterium
TCCCTGGGTGGCGTGGTGAAGCCCGGGCTCATCGACCGCTGCGGATCGATACGGGGAAATGCGAATAGCATGAGCGCATCGCAAACAGCAGTCAATAACCTTTACAGTATCGTCGGCGTCCGCCCCGCGATGCGGGCGGGCCGGCGACGGGCACGACCCACCATCGGGTGTACAAGGTGGACGTCACCGAACGGGTCAGCGACGACGAGGAACACGTCCGCACCCAGCCGCGTCAGGTCGTACCGGCACGGACCGGTACGACCTGACGGGGCGTGCGGCTACGAGTTGAGCGCGGCGAGCAGCACCAGGATCAAGGTGGTGACGGCGAACAGCCCGTGGGCGACGACCACTGGAACCGGAAAGCGGGACTCCGCAACGGTGTCGTTGCGGCGAGCCGGGATCCACCGGGCCAGCATGGCGAAGCCGAGCAGCGCGACCGGCAGCAAGACCACGAACGCGGTCCAGGCGAGGGCGGAATCCCCGTCGACGAGCAGGTGGGCGATCCACAGCACCAGCCCGATCACCGCCAACGCGAAGTGGCCGAACACCAGCCCGGGAGCGAGCCGGGTGCCGCTGCCGGACCGATGGCCGCCCCGGGAGATCCACAGGCCGAGCATCACGAATCCGCCACCGGCGGTGATCAACCACGTGATCAATGCGGCAACACCCATCACACCTTCTCCTTAGCAACGGAATCTGCCGGCCCGGACGGTCTCGTCGTGGCCGGTTGGTACCCCTCGGCCTGGGTGGTCTCGCCGGCAACCCGCACCCCGTACCGGTACGCCAGCTCACCGCCCAGATATCCGCCGACGCTCAAGGCGGCCAGCGCCGCCACGGACAGGCTCAGCCGACCCCAGCCGACCGGTCCGGCCGGATCGCCGGCGCGGAGGACGAAGCCCACCGCGTAGGCGCCGGTGGCGGCGAGGTTGACGGTCATGTGCACCAGCGCGATCCGGAACACCCGGGTACCGGCGGGGATCGCGAACAGGTCGAGGAACCCGACCATCGCCGCCGCGAGGGCGCCGAGCACGCCGAGGCCGATCAGCCATCGCGAACCCTGCGCCCACGGCTGCGGTACGTGGGCGACGCGTGACCCGATATCAAATGCGAGGCTGGCGATCCAGGCCCCGATCGGTATCGCGACCAGTGCCGGGTGCAGCGGGTGACCGTAGCGCCCGGCGAGCACGGTGACCGGGTGCTTCGCCTGTTCCAAGGGTTGCATGCCGCCCATCCCATTTTCACCAACGAATGTTGTCGGTATCCTGTACCACGCGTCGGCTAATTTCAACAGCGAAGACTGGTGATAATCTCGGTACCGTGCCTGATCGCTGGACCGCGGTGACCGCCCTGGCCGATCCGTCCCGCCGGGCGCTCTTCGACTACGTGCGCCGCCAGGACCACCCGGTCAGCCGCGAGGAGGCGGCCGACGCGGCCCGCATGTCCCGCGGGCTGGCCGCGTTCCACCTGGACAAGCTGGTCGACGCCGGCCTGCTACGCGCGAGTTACCGGGCGCCGCCCGAACAGCCGCGCGGGCGCGGTCGGGCACCGAAGGTCTACGAGGCGGCCGACGACGGGCTGGCGATCACCATTCCGGAACGACGGTACGAACTGCTCGCCGAGATCCTCGCCGACGCGGTCGTGGCCGACCCGGGCGACGCCGACCAGGTCGCACACCGCCTCGCACGGGAGCGCGGGCACGCCTTCGGCGTCCGGCTGCACGGCGGGGAGTTGCGCGACGTGCTCGCCGGCCTCGGCTTCGAACCCGCCGACGCCGAGGCGGGGCGGGTCATCCTGCACAACTGCCCGTTCCACGTTCTCGCCGCCACCCACACGGCGCTGGTCTGCGGCCTCAACCACGCGTTCCTGACCGGTCTGCTGGCGGGCCTCGACGCCACCGGGGTCCGGGCGCGGCTCGCGCCTCGGGCCGGCGCCTGCTGCGTGGAGCTGACGATGACCGCGCCGGGCGCGGCTCCACCCACGCCGGACGAACCGCCGGCCGATCCGGACCGCTCACCCTGATCGTCACCTGACCCGACGGCGCGATCAGCTCTCGACCTGATGTCGCGCCGGCCCGACGCGACCGGTCAGCACTCCACCGGCTGCCCAACGGCGGCCCGCCGCGTCCCCCGCCCGGTGGGCGGCTCCTCGGTCGCGGTCGGGTCGACGAGCCCGATGCCGTGCGCGACCGCCAGGGCACCGGCCCGATTGCGGGCGCCCAGTTTGCGAAACAGTCTGGCCTGCGTATTCTCCACGGTCTTCGCGGCGATCCCGAGCCAGCGGGCGGTCTGGCGAACCGTGTGCCCACGGGCGATCGAACGCAGGATGTCCGACTCGCGCGCGGTCAGCTCCGGCAGGTGATCATGGTAGGACTCCGGCTCGGGGTCGGCGTCCCACCCGATCCAGGCGTCCACCGCACCGAACCGGTGCGACTCCTGCGCCGCCAGGTTGACGGCGGGAACCAGGTCCTTGCCGACCCGGTCGGCGGCGACCACCGGCACGATCACGCCCGACGGCGCGGTCATGGTACCGACCTGTCGCTGCGCGCCGTGTTGGACCAGAACCACCGGCAGTCGCGCGGAGCCGCTGCACGGCCGGTCCGCGGTGGCCGGTTCGACGAGTACCAACAGCGTCGGTGACCGGTGCCACGCGTCCCACCAGTACGCCTGGTGCGACGGCATCGGGTTCTCAATGCTGAACGGCACGCCGGCCGTCAACATGGCCGCCGCCGCGCGCTCGTTGGTGGCGGGGGCCAGTCCACGTAGGATCACCAGCGGCGTCCCGGCCCTGGTATCCACGCTCCGACAACCGGGTGAGCCGTTGAGGATGCCCAACGCCGCCGCCCGTGCCACCGCGTGACTCTGGCTGGCCACGTCCAGCTTCCGGTAGATCCGACGCTTGTCGTTGTCGACCGTGTGCGTACTGATCTCCAGCAACTCCGCGATCCGGGACACGGTGTGGCCGCCGCCCAGCAGCGCCAGAATCTCCAGTTCCCGGTCGGTGAGTCTGGCCGCGTTGCCTACCTGCGATGGCGACATGCGCGGGGACCACGGGCCGTCTTTCGCGTTGCGCAGCACCGCCCGGAGGGCGTCGAGTCCGTTCGACGCCGGTACGATGTTGTCCACGCCGGCCTGCCAGATCGCGTCCAGATCGGCCGACGACAGGCGCTCGTACACGACAACCGCCCGCACGTCGGCGAACCGGTCACGCAGGTCGATCAGGACCTTCAGGACGGTCTCGACCCCGTTGACCACGCTCACCAGAACGACGTCCGGCGGTCGGAGTTCACACAGCTCGAGCAGGTCGTCGGCGCTCGCGGCGTGCCCCACGATGGCGAAGTCCGGGTCGGCCCCGAGGCACCAGGCGATGGCGTCGCGGAACAGCCGGCGCTCCACCAGGATCGCGACACGGGTTACCCGGCGTGGCGCTGACGCGTCCACATCGACTCCTCCCGTGCGCGCACCGCCCGGCACATCCGGCGACGCCATCTGGC
Source organism: Micromonosporaceae bacterium (assembly GCA_032160285.1). Lineage (GTDB taxonomy): Bacteria > Actinomycetota > Actinomycetes > Mycobacteriales > Micromonosporaceae > Planosporangium. The sequence goes on from JAVHWE010000017.1 coordinate 3,491, forward strand.
GGGTGGGGCACATCGGCCATTTCGATGCGCTCGCAATGAGAAGTATCAATGAAGACGCCCGACGGGTACACCACCCTCCGGGGTTTTCGCCGCACGTTGCGCAGTTTCCCTCACCTTCCGGACCGTGGTCTTCCCACCGGCGCGTCGCTGCGCCCCAGCACACCGGCCATCCAGGTGCTCACCGTGGTCCAGATAGTTGACCGGGTCTAACGGATCGCGTTGCGCGCCATTTTCGGCAAATCGACTCGCCGACGCGAGGCGCCGAGGGGCGGCGGCCGCCCGGAAGGCCGCCGCCCCGTCGTCGGCCGGCCGGCTGCCGGCCGTGCGCGGTCCGGCGCACGGGCGGGCAGCCGACCGACGCATCACTGCCCGCGACTGGCCGGATCGACCCGTGCGAATCGCAGCAGATCCACCATCCCGAACTGCCCAGGTACCCGGCTGGGCAGGGTGGGGCGCCAAGCCGGCGACGCCCGCAGGTAGGACCGCGGATCCAGTTGCAGAACCCCGATGAACACCTCCCCGACGATCCGGCCGCCGACCGGGCCGAGCTTGATGCCGTCGTTGATCAGCTCGGCCTCCTTCAGCACGTAGTACCAGAGCGGAGTGCTGGCCTCCAGGCCCAGCCGGTACTGGGTGAGCTCCGGGAATTGGCTGGGTTGTAGCGCCGGCAACCTCATCTCGGCGGCGAGTTGCTGCCCGGAGGGAAGCTCCCAGGTGAGGTGGCGCAGGAGGTTGCGCTGCGGCAGCGAGATCGGCGGCGTACCGGTCGCGATGGTGCCCAGGGGCAGCCGGAACAGCGGTGTCGAGATCCGGGTGTCGATGCGCTTGTTGCGCTTGACCTGACCGTCGCCGAAATCGAAGAAGGTCTGCCAGCCGATGAACCTGCGGCGCGCGCGCCGCCCACCGCGCAGATCGACCGGATCGGCCTGGCCCTCCCCGGCGGGGTCGAAGACCATTCCGAAGAACGGGGTCCGGTTGACGTCGCCGGCCAGGTTCGCCCGGTACGACGGGCGGACCATGCTGTGGCCGAACCGGTACGCCGCGCCCTGGAACTCCACCGGCATGAAGGCCGGACCGGGCTCGGG
>JAVHWE010000036.1:0-8233 GCA_032160285.1 Micromonosporaceae bacterium
GTCGACGCTGGCCCCTGGTCCCACCGTGGCGGCAACCCCTTGAGCGGAGGCGGCACTGCCGTGGTGAGGACCAACGGAACCCATCGTGGACGGTGCCGTTGGACCGGGCGCTGGAGTGATCGCTGGAATGGTGCCTGGAATCGCGCTCAGCGGGCTCCGGCGCGACGCCGTCGCGGCGGCGACGGACGTCCGGCGCACGTCAACGAGGTCTGTGGGGCTTCGGAGTACCCTGAGGGCGATCAACGACGTGCCGTCGGCGCGATGAGCGGACCGGTGCCCGGCTCCTACCCGCCTGACGGGGTTTCCGCCCTCGGCCGCGGTTCGCGCGGGCGCCGGGTCACGCCGGAGGGGCCCGACCGCCGACCGAATACATGGGTGTCACTCATCCAACCGCCCGGTTGCCGCTCAGAGCTGAGCCGATAACGTCATCCAGGCGGATGGCTGATATTCGGTCAGCCAAAATGACACGACAGCCTCAGCGGCCGGCTTGGGCCGATTGAGTCCGATCTGTGGGAGGAGGAACGGGCTTTGCTCATCGAAATTTTTCAGCTCGCCGCCATGGCGTTACACAACTCCGCGGACGCGCCCGATTCAGCCATGTCCCACGTGCGAGATCAGCAGACTTCGGTCGTGGTCACGGTCGATGGGCCAGCTCAGTCGATACACGAACAATTCGCACACGCCTTCACCCCGGGCACAATGTCGCGGCTTGACGCACTGGAGATCAACATCATCGGACACGACGGCGGCTAAGACGAACGCATTGGACGATCCATCGGTCCGAACGGAGCGCGTCGGCCCCGTAATAGGTATTGGCCGCCCCAGTTGTCAGATAGGCGGATCGGCCAGTGACGCGAAACGGCCGAACCGCGGTGCTGCCCGCCACACCCTAGCGGTAGCGGCCGATGACCGTTGACGACACGGCGTCATGCCCGCAACAAGCCGATCGTGTCGCCCGACGCGCGACGCTTCAGGCGCGCCGGGCCACCGCCGATCCACCTCACCGCGCTGAACGCCAGTCCCCGCCACGGTGCGCCAGCCGGACTGGCGAGCACGAGGCGTACTGGCAGCGGCCGATCTATTCTTGGTGGGATGGCTCACGAAACAATTCTGAGCCGATTCGGGGCGTTGATGAGCGAACGGACCGGGTCCGCCGTGCGGTTTGAGGTGCTCGGGGCGCTGCGCGCCTCGCGGGAGGGCTCCGCGTTGAAGCTGGGCTCACTCCAGCAGCGGGTCGTACTCGGGGTGCTGCTCCTGCATGCGAACCGGTCGGTCGGTCGGGAGCAGGTCATCGAGGCGGTGTGGGGCTCGGCAGCCCCGGCCTACGCGGTCAATCTGCTGCAGAAACACGTGTCGGGGCTGCGCCGCGCGCTCGACCCCGCCCGCGCGGAGGGCGCGTCACAGCTGCTGGCCTGGACGGACGGCGGATACCTGCTCACCGTGGCGGCCGGTGACCTGGATCTGGACGTATTCGACCGCGAACTTGCCGTTGCCCGCGCCGCGCGGGCCGCCACCGACCTTTCAGCCGCGGCCGAGGCGTTGCGCACGGCACTCGGGCTGTGGCGCGGGCCGGCGTTCGAGGGCCTGGTCAGTCCGCTCCTGGACGCGCAGCGCGAGTGGCTGGCCGAGCGCTGGATCGGCGCGGTGGAGGACCGCATCGACGTCGATCTCGCCCTCGGCCGCGCCAACCCGGCTGACCTGGTCACCGAGCTGCGTCACCTGATCGCCGACCATCCCGTGCGGGAGCGGCTGCGCCTGCTGCTGATGCTCGCGCTGTACCGGTCCAATCGCCAGGCCGAGGCGCTGGCCGCCTTTCAGGACGCCCGCACGTATCTGCGCGAAGATCTCGGTATCGAGCCGGCGGAGCCGCTGCAACGGCTCCATCAGCAGATCCTGGCCACCGATCCGAGCCTCGCCGCGCCGACCGCCGCCGTAGCCCCGGTCGCCGTAGCCCCGGTCGCCGTAGCGCCGGTCGCCGCAGCCCCGGTCGTCGTACCGTCGCACATCGACCGCTGGCAGCCGGCACCGGCGCAGCTGCCGCACAGCCTGCCGTACTTCACCGGCCGTGACGCCGAGACGGCGCGGTTGCACGAGCTCGCAACGGTCAGTGGTGGCGCGGGCGACGCGGATTCGGTGATGATCGTCGCGATTACCGGGCCGGCGGGGATCGGGAAGACCGCCCTGGCTGTGCACTGGGCACATCAGGTCAGCGACCGGTTCCCGGACGGGCAGCTGTACATGAACCTGCGCGGCTTCGATCCGAGCGGCTCGGCGATGGAGACCGGCGACGCGATGCGGGACTTTCTGGAGGCCCTCGGGGTACCGGCGGAGCGCGTTCCCACCAGCCTCAATGGACAGTCCGCGCTGTACCGCAGCGTTCTCGCCGGCCGGCGCGTGCTCGTCGTGTTGGACAATGCCCGCGACGCCGACCACGTACGCCCCCTGCTGCCGGGCGCGCCCGGCAGCCTGGTGGTGGTGACCAGCCGCAACCAGCTCAGCAGCCTGGTCGCCGCCGACGGTGCCCACCCGCTGGTGTTGGACCTGCTCAGTACGGCGGAGGCCCGCGAACTGCTGGCCCGCCGCCTCGGTCTGGACCGGGTGACCGCCGAACCGCGCGCGACGGACGACATCATCACGTCCTGCGCCCGGTTACCCCTGGCCCTGGCCATCGTCGCCGCGCGGGCCGCGACCCGACCGGATTTCGCCCTCGCCGTCCAGGCCACCGAGCTGCGCAAGACCTCCGGCGGCCTGGACGCCTTCGACGGCGAGGACCCGACGACCAACGCCCGCGTCGTGTTCTCGTGGTCGTATCAGCAGTTGAGCGAGGACGCGGCCGGATTGTTTCGGCTGTTGGGCCTGCACCCCGCACCGGACCTGGCCGCGCGGGGGGCGGCCAGCCTCGCCGGAGTCCCGATCGAACGGCTACGCCCGGCGTTGGCCGAGCTTACGCGCACCCACCTGGTGACCGAACGGGCCCCCGACCGGTTCGCCGTCCACGACCTGTTGCGGGCCTACGCCGCGGAGCAGGCGTATCGCCTCGATACCGACAGCCATCGGCAGGCGGCGATCAGTCGGATGTTCGGCTACTACCTGCACACCGCCTACGCCGCCACCCGACTACTCGACCCGCACCGGGATCCGATCACGATCGAACCGATCCAGCCGGGAACCAGCCACACTCCACTGGCGACTGGCGTTGACGCCCTGGCCTGGTTCATCGCCGAGCACACCGCGCTGCTGGCCGTCCTGGAGGCGGCGAAGGCCGGATTCGACGCGTACGTCTGGCAACTGGCCTGGACTCTCGTGACCTTCCACGATCGGCAGGGGCTGTGGCACGACTCGACCGCGGTTCAACGGGCGGGCCTGGAGGCCGCCGAGCGGCTCGGCGACCGGCTCGGACAAGCCGTCACCTCCCGCAGCCTCGCGCGGGCCTGCGCACACCTCGGCCGCCACGACGAAGCACACCGGTACCTGCGGCACGCCCTGTATCTCTTCGGTGAACTCGGCCATCTCACCGGCCAGGCTGACACCCACTTCACGCTTGCCCGGCTCGCGCATCGGCAGGGCCGCAACGACGAGGCGCTCGGCCACGCCCGACGGGCCCTCGACCTCTACACGGCCGCCGACAATCCCACCGGGCAGGCCGCCGCCCTCAACGCGGTTGGCTGGTTCCATGTCGTACTGGGCGACCCCGATCAGGCTCTCACGCACTGCCGGCGGGCTCTCGCACTGCACCGCGGACTGCGCGACCGGACCGGCACCGCATCCACATTGGACAGCGTCGGCTACGCTCATCACCATCTCGGCCACTACGACGAGGCGATCACCTGCTACGAGGAGGCGATCGAGCTGTGGCGCGATCTCGGCGACCGGTACAACGAAGCCGACACGCTCACGCATCTGGGCGATACGCACCATGCCGCCAACCGACGCGAGGACGGCCTCCGGGCATGGCAACGTGCGCTGACCATTCTGGAAGAGCTGGGCCACGCCGACGCTGAGCAGGTCCGATCGAAACTGAACACGCCCGACGATCCGGCCTGCGCCGCCGCACAGGGCCTCGGGCTCGTCAACACGATCCAGCCGTGTTGAGCCGCACCGCGGTCGGTTCGACGCCGCGCAGGCCGCCGCCCCACGGACGGGGAGACGACCTGCGCACATCGGTGGTCGGTCAGTACCAGGAGTAGCCGACCCAGGCCAGGCCGGACCAGGTACGCCCGGACCAGGTGCGACCCGACCACGTCCGCCCGGCCCAGTTGTCACCGCTCCAGGTGCGACCCGTCCATGACGACTGGCCGTCGATCGTCGCCCAACCGGATCCGACCATGTGCTGACTCGTCCAGTCGCCGCCGGCCCACGCGGTGCCGGCGGCGGTGGCGACGGCCCAGGTCTTGGAGTCGAACGCGCCGAGGATGGTTCTCTCACCGGTGAGTGTCACTCCGTTGTCGACGACGTGCACCGTGCCGCGCGACTTCTCCAGCGATCCCGCGCCGGTGGCCCTCGTCCAGGTCTGAGTGGCCGCCGGGATGACCCATTGGAACGCGTCCCAGACGTTCAGCATCCCGACGTTCGTGTCGAGCGCCTGGACCGGGGCGACGTAGCGGGCGCTGAGCTTCAGCAGGTTCTTGACGCTGTCGGGCGTGAGGCTGGGGCGGGCCTGGAGCATGAGGGCCACCGCGCCGGTCACCACCGCCGAGGCCTGGGAGGTGCCGCTGCCACGGAAGAACCGGGTACCGGATCGTGCTGTGGGGAAATCCTGGTCGATCGTCGACCCCGGTGCCCGGAGCGAGACGATCGACCGACCCGGAGCGACCAGGTCCACCGGTCGCGCTGAGGTGCCGCGACTGCTGAAGCTCGCGACGCGGTCGTCGCCGACGTCGGTGGTGTTCTTGGTGTCGGCCGCGCCGACGGTAACCACGTACGGGTCGTACGCGGGGTTTGTCAGCTTGCCGGTGGAACCGGCGTTGCCGGCCGCCGCGACCACCACGATGCCCTTGCGCCAGGCGTTCTCAACCGCGAAGGCCAACGGATCGATCTTGTAGTCCTGGACGCCGTCGGTGCCGTACGCGAGGTTGATGACCCGGATCGGGTTGGCCGGGTCGTCATTGCGGTGGTCGACCGCCCAGTCGACGGCGGCGATCGCCTGACTGACGTCCGTCGCCCCGTTGGAAACGCCGATTTTGATCGACGTGAGCTTGACGCCGGGTGCGATACCGCTGAAGCCGTCGGTACTGATGGTGTTGCGGCCGGCGATGATGCCGGCGAGGTGGGTACCGTGGCCGAACTTGTCGCGGTAGCGCAGCGTGCTGTCCTGGCTTTCGAATGAAAGGTCCGGGCCGTTGACGATGTTGGTGGCGGTGATGCCGTCGACGCGCGCGGTGCCGGTGTCGATGAGGGCCACGCCGATACCCTTGCCGGTGATTCCCTTCGACCAGACCGCGTCGGCGCCGACGGTCCACGCGACCGAAGCCATCTGAGTCTGCGTGGTGTCCCAGATCCAGCCGGTGGTGGCAGCGGCTGACGCCGGGGTTGCGGGCATGGCGACACCAGCGGTCGCGGCTGCGGCGGCGAGGGCACCGGCCAGCAGGCGGCGTCTCGTGGATGGACTGGAAATTGTGAACTCCTTCGCCCGGCCACCCGCAAGGCGGGCCGCACTCCGTTGTGCACCTTCGCGATGCGTATCGCGCTGCAGATCGCCCGTCGGATGGTCCGCCCAAGTGAATCGCGGTCGGCTTCGCTCGCGTGGCCCCATTCCGATCCGAACGTGCGCCGTAAACAGGATGAGGCGCCGGCGCATCCGTCCGTACGCCTGACGCGGCGAACCGGCCCGCTCGCGCTCGAGGCGGTGGGCATCGCGATGATCGACCGACGGGTCGCGATGCACCCGCGACCGGTGGCTGTCGTCGCGCCCAAGCCGCGTTGAGCGCCACCGACCGGCGATGGTAGCCTCCGCATCGCGGGCTTGTCGCGCTGCGTACGGGCGCGAATGACGGTGTGGGAGACGGCCGGCCTTTGCTTCCCTCAGGTGGTGCGGCCGGTGGCCGATGGAGCTGACGTGGGACGTGTCCCGCCCCGGTCGGGCGGCCTTGCCGGCTCGGGGCCCGCCGTGTCCGTTTCCGCGTGGCGACAAAACTGGCGGCACTGGCATGCGGTGCCACTTCGCGCCCGGGTCTTCGTCGCGGCCGTGGTGGCCGCCGCCGCCGCGCAGATCGCGCTCAGCTTCCGCCTTGCGGCGGTGAACCGGACGCAACTACTGACCCTCGTCCTCCTCGCCGCCGCCGCCGTGGTCAACATCGAGTTCGGCCGGTGGATCGAAGGGGGCCGGCTGGAGCGGGACCGAACGCACAAGGGTCTGTCGGCGTGGCCGTTCACCGCGGCGCTGCTCCTGCCGGCGGGCATGGCCGGATTCGTTGCCGTGGTCGCCTACGCGTACATGCGGGCGCGCGGCATCCGGATCGCGCTGTGGAAGTGGGTGTTGTCCTGGGCGGCGGTCACTCTCGGCGCGGTCGCCGCCGCGCGTACCATCCGGCTCGTCGTGGGTGCGGGCGCGCTGCCGGTGGGCGGGTCCGGACGTGCGGTGGCCGCGACCATCCTGGCGGCGGTGGCCTTTCTCGCCACCGAAACGTCGGTCTTCCTCGTCATCTCGCGGCTCAACACGCCCGACGACGAGGTGCACCTGCGCCGGGCGCTGGCCAACCGGGACTACTACGTGACCGAGCTGGTGGTCCTGGCCGGCGCGGCGATCGCGGCGATCCTTGTGCGGTACTCACCGTGGGCCATCCTGATCACCGTACCCGGCTATCTGCAGATGCAGCGGGCGGTCATCTACCGCGCGCTGCGCGATGACGCCCGCAGCGACCGCCAGACCGGGCTGCTCAACAGCGAGGCGTGGCGTACGGAAGCGGTCGCGGCCTGGGAACGCGCTCGGCGCCGAGGCCTCGGGGTGGCCATTCTGATGGTCGATCTCGACCACTTCAAGTCGGTCAACGACACCTACGGCCACCTGGTCGGTGACGAGGTACTGGTGCGTACCGCCGCCGCACTCTCCGACCTGGTACGCCGCGACGATCTGGTCGGGCGCTTCGGCGGCGAGGAGTTCTGCATCCTGCTGCACGACGTCGACCGCCGCCGGGCGCTGGCCGCCGGTAACAGCATCCTCACCCGGATCAAGAATCTCACCTTCGGCCAGCCGGACCTGCACATCACCACCTCGGTCGGACTGGCGGTCGCCGACGCCGCGGACCCGCACTGCACCCTGTCGAACCTGCTCGCGACCGCCGACAGCAAGCTGTACGAGGCCAAGAACGACGGGCGCAACCGAATGCGGGGCTGACCGCACCGGCCCGCGGTCACGCCTGCGGGGTCGTGGTGCTGGTCGTGGCCGCGGTCACGAAGTAGTCGCTCTTCTTCGGCTGCGGCGTGTCGGCGTCTCCGCGTTGGCGAGGGACCTTCCGCATGCGCGGTATGTGCCGGGCGCAATGGATGTACGCCTCGTCGACGCGGGCGACCACCCACACCTGCGCCCTGCGGGCGGGGACCGGATCCACCGGCAGGTCCGGCCGCTTGGAGCGGATCGTCGGGTCTTCGATGATCTCGGCGGTGGCATTGACGTGCAGCCCGATGACGTCCACGAAAAAGTCCACGAACAGCAACCCGACATGCGGATTTTCGGTGATGTTGCCGAGGCTGGCCATGACGCCGTTACCCCGGTACTCCGGCCAGATCAAGCGGTACTCGTCGAGGACCCGGATGAAGCCGGGCGGCCCGGCCCGGAAGGTGTTGTCGCACGCGCCGTGGGCGTCGCTGGTCGCCAGAAACATCATTTCCTGGCGCGCGATGAACTGGCGCATCCGCTCATTGAGGTGATCGAGAACCTGCCGGCGGTAAAAACCCTCCGCCCGTTCCCTGGTGCCGAAGTGTTCCTGCAACGCACATTCGCCGGTTCCGCCCGGCGCACCGGACAATTCGGAAGTTCGGTGGTCCATCTGTGCCTCCTCGGTCGATGGCGGGCGCGCGTTCGTGCCGTCCCACTCGGAAAGGGGCGTATGGTCCGGCGGGTCCAGACCGCGATCGGAAGAGTGTCGCACAGTGAGTGCGCTGTGGCACTACGTCGATACGTAAGATGTTGCTGTAACATTCCGCGTCGCGAAGGTGCCCTACCCTCGCGACGGGAGCTGCTGCTGCGCCCAGGTGTTGCCGTCGGGGTCGCTGAACGTGACGAACGAGCCCCACG
>JAVHWE010000045.1:0-5657 GCA_032160285.1 Micromonosporaceae bacterium
CGGTAGTCGTCGTTGACCGTATCGAAGATCTGTTGGTTGCGGGGCTCGCGGCGGAACGCGTGGACCGCCCGCATGCCGCCCATCGACTCCACGAAGTGCACGATCACCAGGGCGACCGTCTCGCGGGTACGCCGGTAGGCCCGGGCCGACGCGCGTTGGAACCAGCGCGACAGCCACAGCAGGAACGGGAACGACACCATCGTGACCAGTGCCATCGGCCAGTCCAGCCAGAGCAGGATGGCGGCGACGGAGATCACCGACAACGCGGCGAGGACGAGATCTTCGATACCGCCGTCGAGAAGTTCGGCGATCGAGTCCATGTCGCTGGTCAGCCGGGCCACGACCCGCCCGGACGTGTACCGCTCGTGGAACCCGACGCTCAGCCGTTGGAAGTGGTCGTAGACCCGACGCCGCAGGTCGAGCAGGATCGCCTGGCCGACCCGCCCGGACAGGGCCAGGAAGCTGCGTTTGGTGACGAACTCGGTCGCGGCGGCGACGGCGAAGGCCACCGCGACGGCGATGAGTACCGTCGGATCCTGCCGGCCGCCGGACAGCGGCGGGATCCCCCGGTCGATGCCGATCTTGACCAGGTACGGGCCGGCCATTCCGGCCGCGTTCTGCGCCATCAGCAGCGCCACGATCACCCACAGCAGCCGGCGGCGCGGCCGCAGCAGGGTACCGAGCAGTCGCCGCGTGCTGGCGCGCAGCCGGACCACGGAGGCGGCGTCCGACGACTCCGCCGCCGTGCGTTCGGCATCGTCTTCCGGGGCGACCCCGCGCCACGACCTGACATCGACCGGTTTGCCGCTCATCCGATCCGCACCTCCCGGTCGAGGTCCGCCTCGGACTGCGCCTGGGCGGAGAGCAGCTCGCGGTAGCCCGGCACGGTGGTCAGCAGTTCGGAGTGGGTACCGACGGCGGCGATACGTCCGTCGTGCAGGAGCGCCACCCGGTCGGCGAGCGCCACCGTGGAGGGGCGGTGCACCACGAGCAGCGCGGTGGTCCCCGCGAGTACTCGGGCCAGCGCCTCCTCCACCAGCGCCTCGGTGTGTACGTCCAGCGCGGACAGCGGGTCGTCGAGGATCAGTACCCGCGGCTTGCCCAGCACCGCGCGGGCCAGCGCCAGGCGCTGCCGCTGGCCGCCGGACAGCGACAGGCCCTGCTCGCCGACGCGGGTGTCGAGCCCCCACGGAAGCTCGTAGACGAACTCCGCCTGTGCCACGGTCAGCGCCTCGGCGATGTCGTCGTCGGAGGCGTCCTGCCGGCCGAGGGTGAGGTTCTCGCGCACGCTCATCGAGAACAGGGTTGGCTCCTCGAACGCGACGCCGACGACCCGCCGCAGCGAGTTGAGTTGGACGTCGCGCACGTCGCGGCCGTCGATGGTGATCCGGCCGGCGGTCACGTCGTAGAGCCGCGGCACCAGCGATACCAGGGAGGTCTTCCCGGAGCCGGTCGCGCCGATGATGGCCAGCGTCTCCCCGGGCCGGACGTCCAGGTCGACGTGGCGCAGGACCGGTGCCGCGGTCCCCGGGTACCGGAACGTGACGCCCTCGAAGCGGACCCGGCCGGTGACGTCGGCCGGCGACACCGCCACGGCGCCGGGCTGGTCCACGATCGACGGCTCGGTGTCGAGTACCTCGTAGATCCGGTCGGCGGCGGTCATCGCCTCCTGACCGTTGGCGATGATCCAGCCGAGGGCGTCGATCGGCCAGACGAGCATGACCTGCAGCGACACGAAGGCGACCAGACCGCCCAATGACAACGCGCCCCGCGACACCTCCAGCGCGCCGATGACCAGCACCATGGCCAGTGTCACGTTCGGGATCAGGTCGAACTGCGACCACGTGCTGGCCAGCATCTTCGCCTTGGCGATCGCGGTGTCGTACACCTGGTGTGCGCCGGTGGCGAACCGGGCCGACTGGTGGTGACGCCGGCCGAACGATTTGATCACCCGGATGCCCTGCGCGGACTCCTCGATCTGGGTGGCCAGGTCACCGAGCTGGTCCTGCATCCGCCGCGACGCCCGGAAGTACTGGTTGGTGAAGTGTTTGCTGATCGCGAACAGCGGCACCGCGCTCGCACCCACCAGCAGCCCGAGCGGCCAGTACAGGTGGATCAGCAGCGCGACGACGGTGACGTAGGTGGCCGTGTTGATCACCAGGAAGAGCAGGCCGAAGGAGAGGAACCGGCGGATCACCGCGATGTCCCCGGTCGCCCGCGACAGCAACTGGCCGGACTGCCACCGGTCGTGGAACGTGATCGGTAGTCGCTGGAGGTGCGCGTACAGGTCACGGCGCAGCGCGGCCTCCATGCCGAGCGCGGACGCCGACTGGGTCCACCGACGGATGAAGATGAGCAGCGCCTCGAACAGGCCGAGGGCGAGGGCGAGGCCGCCGAGCTGGAGCAGGCCGGCCTCGTCACCGTGGCGCACCGGGCCGTCGACGACCCGGCGCACCACGAGCGGGACCACGATGCTGGCGGCCGTCGACGCCGTCGCGGCGATCAACAGCCAGACCATCTGATGGAGATACGGGCGCACATAGTGGCGGACTCGCCACAGATTGTGTAGCCGGTGGCTGGGTCCCGGAGAGTTCTCAGCGGCTGGCACCACTCGAAGCTACCGGCGCGGTGCGACCTTTCCCTACCGCTTTTCTCCTCGACGCCGTGGTTCTGTCATGAATGAATGACTGGTCTTTCATGATCGAGCAGCCACCGTTTCGCCGGCAGCCCCCACCGGAAGCCACCGAGCGAGCCGTCCGTGCGCAGGACCCGGTGGCAGGGCACGAACAGCGCCGCCGCGTTTCGGGCACAGGCCTGCGCGGCCGCGCGCACCGCCGCCGACCGGCCGGTGAGTTCCGCGAACCCGGTGTACGTGATCTGCCCGCGCACCTCGCGCAGCACCGCCCAGGCGTGCTCCAGGAACTCCCCCGACCGCTGGCGCACCGGCACGTCGTCGATGGCGGCGAGGTCACCGTCGAGATACGCGGACACCGCCTTGGTGAACTGCCCCAGATCCGCCCGCCGTCGCGGCGGCGTCGGCGGCCGCAACCGCGGGTGTACGAGTGCGGTCAGTACCCCCGGCTCCGCGGTCCATCCGCTGGCCAGTACCGCGTCGTCGGCGGCCAGGACGGTGAACGGCCCGACCGGGGTGTCAACGCTCGACCAGTACGTGTTCATGCGTGCCTCCAGAGTCGGATCAATGCGTAGGAGCGCCACGGCCGCCAGGCCGCCGCGCGGTCGGTCAATGCCGCGATTGCGTCCGGGAGCCCGAGCGCCACCGCGCCGCGCCGCACCCCCAGATCGGTGGGGAGAAAAACATCGGGATCGCCGAGCGCGCGAAGCGCCGTGTAGCCGGCCGTCCACGGCCCGACGCCGGGCAGCTCGCGCAGCTTGCGCGCGGTCTCGGTGCGGTCCGCGCCGTCGTCTAGCAGCAGGTCCCCGCCGGCCACCGCCGCCGCGAGAGCCCGGATCGTCCGCCGCCGCGCGGCCGGCATCCCGAACGCATCGTCCGGCGCCGCCGCCACGGCTGCCGCATCCGGAAAGAGCAGGGACAGATTCTTATCGGGTACGGGAGAAGGTCCCGCCGTCGATGTGGCCTGGGCCAGCTTCGCGAGGACGGTACGGGCCGCGGCGACCGAAACCTGCTGGCCGACGATCGCGCGGACGGCGAGTTCGAAGCCGTCCACCGCGCGCGGCAGGCGTACCCCCGGCGCGGCCGCGACGTCGGCGGCGAGCGCCGGATCGGCGGCCAGCGCGGCGTCGACCGCCTGCGGATCCGCGTCCAGGTCCAGCAGCCGCCGGCAGCGTGCCACGGCCGGGGCGAGGTCACGCACATCGGTCAGCCGCAGCGTGGCCCGCACGTACCCGCCACCCGCGGTTCCGTCGCCCGTTGTCCCGTCGCCCGTTGTCCCGTCGCCCGCGGTGCCGTCGCCCGTTGTCCGGCCGCCCGCGGTTCCGTTGCCCGCGGCCCTGCCGCCCGGAGTCCCGCCGCCCGCGGTGCCGTTGCCCGCGGTCAGTGACGCCGTGCCCGGCCCGTGGGGCAGCCGCAGCGTGCGGTGGTAGCCGTCGGCGTCGACGTGCTCCACGCCGGGGATGGCGCGGGCCGCGAGGAAGCCGAACAGGCTGGCTGCGTGCAGGGGAGACCGGTACGGCAGGCGTAACGTGATCGTGCCCGGCGCGGAGACCCGGTCGGCGGACGACGCGCGGCGAAGGTCGGACGGGGCGCGCCCGTACACGTCACGCATCGTCTCGTTGAACTGCCGCACGCTGCGGAACCCGGCGGCGAACGCGACCTCGGCCAGCCCCATGGCGGTCGTCTCGACCAGTACCCGGGCGGTCTGTGCCCGCTGCGCGCGGGCCAGCGCGAGTGGGCCGGCGCCCAGTTCGGCGTGCAGCATCCGGCCGAGGTGACGCTCGGTGTACCCAAGCCGGCCGGCCAGCCCCGGTACGCCGGCCCGGTCGACGATACCGTCGCCGATCAGCCGTACCGCCCGGGCCACCACGTCGGCCCGGTTATCCCACTCGGGGGAACCCGGCGCGGCGTCCGGCCGGCAGCGCAGGCAGGCCCGGAAGCCCTCCCGCTGGGCGGCCGCCGGCGTCGGCAGGAAGCGCACGTTGCGCCGCTTCGGCGTGATCGCCGGGCACGACGGCCGGCAGTAGATGTGCGTCGAGGTCACGGCCGTCACGAACCAGCCGTCGAAGCGCGCGTCCCGGCTGTCGACCGCGCGGTAGCACCGTTCGAAGTCCAACTCCACGAGATCGATACTGCCGTGTCCGGTACGTCGATGCTCGCGGTTTTCGGACATGACCGTGGTGCGCTGCCCGCCCCGCCGACGGCGCCGCCGCGGCGCCGCCCGTTGCCGGCCGACACGCGGCCCGACATGCTGCCCGACTGCAGGCTGGCCGTGGTCCGACCGTGGGCCTCGGGCGGCCGCCGAGAAATGCGCGCAGGCGTCAGCCGCTGCGGCGGTTGCCGTACTGGCGGGGGCCCTGGACCGTGCCGCGGCCGCCGAGGTGCGGGCCCTTGCCGGCCGGCGGCGGCTGGCTGGCGCCCTTGCCGCGGGCCCGGCGTGCCGCCCGGTTCGTGAACTCGGGGGCTGCCTCGGTCTCGGCGGACTCGTCGGCGGTGGGTTCCTGCTGATCGTCGTCGTCCGACACTGGACACTCTCCCTGAGGTAGTCGGGCCCGAACAGGCTGTTCAACGGAGACACTAGCCGCAACGCGGGTCTGTCACCCTAACGGTTGATCTCGGCCATCGAGGTGGTCGTTGTTTGGCGGGTGAGGCGGCCCTCGACGGCGATCTGGAACGCGCCGAGCGCGCTGTCCAGCGCACTCCGGCGCCCGCTTGGTCAGGTGTTGCAGCAACCCACCCTCACCGGTCGGTCGCAGCCCGGCGTCACGCGCCGGTCTGCCAGTATCGAGGCCAACTGTTCGCCCGTGCCGGATGGGCCGATCGGGCGGCCGGCTCCTGCTCGACGGTGGGCCTCGGTCGTCATCTGGCGTCGCTTCCTTGATCACCAGATCCGCCGTGAATTGTGCGGCGCCGATGTCGGCGTCGGCACCGCTCACCGCATCGTTGGGGCGTGACGCGGGTCGCCTATTCGCGGCGGTGGTAGTGGCCGTGGTGGTGGTTGTGTCGGGGTTGCCGGTCGGGGTCT
>JAVHWE010000086.1:0-6652 GCA_032160285.1 Micromonosporaceae bacterium
CACCGGGATGGGCATCGGCACCGGTTTCCACCGGTACCTGACCCACGGCTCGGTCAAGGCCAAGCGGCCGCTGCGGATCGCGCTGACGATGGCCGGATCGCTGGCGATCCAGGGCGACCCGGTCCAGTGGGTCGCCGACCACCGCCGCCACCACGCGTTCTCCGACCGCGAGGGCGACCCGCACTCGCCGTGGCGGTACGGCGAGAGCGTGTGGGGCCTGACCAAGGGCCTGCTGTACGCCCACGTCGGCTGGCTGTTCCACCGCGAGCTCGCCAACCGCGACCGGTTCGCTCCGGACCTGATCGCCGACCGTGACGTCAACCGGATCGCGCGGCTGTTCCCCGCGGTCGTCGCCGCGTCCGTCCTCATCCCGGCCGCCGTCGGTGGCCTGGCCAGCTGGTCCTGGCAGGGCGCGCTGTCCGCGTTCATCTGGGCCGGCCTGGTCCGGATCGCCCTGCTGCACCACGTCACGTGGTCGATCAACTCGATCTGCCACGTGTACGGCGAGCGGCCGTTCGAGACCCGCGACGGCGACAAGGCGAGCAACTTCTGGCCGCTGGCGATCCTCTCGTTCGGGGAGAGCTGGCACAACCTGCACCACGCCGACCCGACGTGCGCCCGCCACGGGGTGGACTCCGGACAGATAGACATGAACGCTCGGCTGATCTGGATCTTCGAGAAGCTCGGCTGGGCGTCGCAGGTTCGGTGGCCCCGAGAAGACCGGCTGAATGCGAAGCGACTGGCACGATAAGCGGGTGACCGACAAAAATCAGGTAAACAACGAATCAAACGCCACCGCCGCGCGGCCCCCGCCGCCGCGCGGCGCCGCCACCCCCGACCACCCCCCGGTACCGCTGACAGCGGCCGTTCCGCCCGCTCCCCCGGTACCGCCGCCGGTGTTGCCGCTGGCCGTATCGCCGCCGCCGGCCGCCAAGGTGAAGGCCGGTTCCCGGGTCCGGATGTCCTCGGCCCAGCGCCGTGAGCAGCTCATCTCCATCGGTCGACAGCTGTTCGCCGTGCGTGGCTTCGACGCCACCTCGATCGAGGAGGTGGCGTCGCGGGCCAAGGTGTCCAAACCCGTCGTGTACGAGCATTTCGGCGGCAAGGAGGGCCTGTACGCGGTCGTCGTCGACCGCGAGGTCCGGGCGCTGCTGCAGCGGATCACCACGGCGTTGACCGCCGGCCACCCCCGCGAGCTCCTCGAACAGGCCGCCCTCGCGCTGCTGGACTACATCGAGGAGGAGACGGACGGTTTCCGGGTACTGGTACGGGAATCGCCCGGGATGTCATCGACCGGAAACTTCGGCAGCGTCCTCAACGACGTGGCCCACCAGGTCGAGCACATCCTCGGCGCCGAGTTCAAACACCGCGGGTACGACCCGAAGCTGGCCGAGCTGTACGCCCAGGCCCTGGTGGGCATGGTTGCCCTGGTCGGACGCTGGTGGCTGGAGGTACGCAAGCCGAAGAAGGACGTGGTCGCCGGACACCTGGTCAACCTCGCCTGGAACGGCCTCTCACACCTGGACCCGGCCCCGGCGCTGCTGACCCGGCAACGGTAGGACGTCGCCGCCACCGGGACCCTCCGCGCGTCAGGCGGTTTCGCCGTGGCGGAAGACGTTCTCGGCGTGGGCGTCCTCGGCTGAGCCGACCTTGCCGTAGAGGCCCGCGGTGAGCGCGATCATCGCGAAGATGAAGGACGCGATGCAGGTGACCATCGAGGCGGCCAGGATATTGGCGGCGGTCTGCAGGACCAGCAGCATGTACATCCCGGCGAGCATGAACGCGCCGCCGGCGACCAGGTTGGCGTACGCGAACAGGTTCCCCCCGATGATCGCCGCCGCCACCAGCGCCGCGCCGCCGAGAATGGACATCACCGAGAACGCGGGGTTGGTCCGCAGCCCGAAGACCCACTCGCCGTGCCGGGAGAAAAAGTCCAGATCATGGGTCCGGCCGAAGCCGACGATGCCGAAGATCAGCACATACAGCCCCATGAGGCCCGACAGCACGCGGTAGACCGGCCGCAGCGGGTGGTTGATCGGAATATGCGCCATGCAGGCCATTCTCGCTCACCCGGCGACGCCTCACGTCTCGGGGATCCGTTCCGCCAGCTGCAGCCACGCCTCCTCGGTGGCCGAACGCTCGTCGCGGACCGCCCGCAGCTGCGCGTCCAGCGCGGCGACCTTCTCGTAATCGGTCGAGTGGGTGGTCAACTGGTCGTGCAGCCCGGCCTCGCGCTGCTCCAGCTTTGCCAGCAGCCGCTCCAGCCGGACCAGCTCCTTGCGGGCCGTCCGGATCTGCGCGGCCCCCATCCCGGCCGCGACCGGCGCGGTGATCGCTGTGGGGGGCGCCGACGGCGCGCCCGGCGGATCACCCGGGTCGGTGGCGAGGTGGGCCAGGTACTGGTCCACGCCGCCCGGCAGGTCGACGACCCGGCCGTCGCCGTACATGGCGACCACGGTGTCGGACACCCGCTCGATCAGGTACCGGTCGTGACTGGCCACGATGATCGTGCCCGGCCAGGTGTCGAGCAGGTCCTCCAGCGCGGCGAGGGTGTCGATGTCGAGATCGTTCGTGGGTTCGTCGAGCAGCAGCACGTTCGGCTCGGCGGCGAGCAGGCGCAGCAGCTGCAGCCGCCGCCGCTCGCCGCCGGACAGGTCGCCGACGGGCGTCCACAGCCGGGCGCCGGTGAAGCCGAACACCTCCGCGAGCTGGGCCGCCGACACCTCCCGGTCACCCAGCACCACCCGCCGGGCGACCTCCTCGACCGCCTCCAGTACCCGCAGGTGCAGCGGCAGCTCGCGCAGCTCCTGCGAGAGGAACGCGGCCTTGACGGTCTGGCCGGTCCGCACCCGGCCGGCGACCGGCGCGACCGCGCCGGTGAGCACCCGCAGCAGCGTCGACTTGCCGGCGCCGTTGGCGCCCACGATGCCGATCCGGTCGCCCGGACCGACCAGCCAGGTCACCGTGTCGAGCAGGGCCCGGTCACCGAAGCGGACGGTGACCCCGTCGAGTTCGTACACCTGCCGGCCCAGCCGGGCGGTGGCCATCCGGCGCAGCGACACCGCGTCGCGTACCGCCGGCACGTCGGCGATGAGCGCGTTGGCCGCGTCGATGCGGAAGCGCGGCTTGGTGGTACGCGCCGGTGGCCCCCGCCGCAGCCAGGCGATCTCCTTACGGAGCAGGTTCTGCCGCTTGGCCTCGGTCGAGGCTTCGAGCCGGGTCCGTTCGGCGCGGGCCAGGGTCCACGCCGCGTACCCGCCGTCATAGGCCCGTACCGTCTGGTCGCCGACCTCCCAGGTCTGGGTGGCGACGGCGTCGAGGAACCACCGGTCGTGGGTGACCACGATGAGCGCGCCGCGCCGCCGTACCAGGTGGTCGGCGAGCCAGTTGATGCCGGCGATGTCGAGGTGGTTGGTCGGCTCGTCCAGGATCAGCAGGTCGGTCTGGCGGATCAGCAGCGCGGCCAGCGCCACCCGCCGCCGTTCGCCGCCCGACATCGGGCCGACCGGCGTGTCCAGCCCGAGGTCGGGCAGGCCGAGCCCGGCGAGGACGGCACGCACCCCGGCGTCGCCGGCCCATTCGTGTTCCGCGCCGAACCCCTCGCTCAGCCAGCCGGTACCGAGCACGACATCGCGGACGGTGGCGGCGGCCGGCAGGTCGAGGGTCTGCGGCAACGCCGCTACCCGCAGGTCGCGACGCAGGGTGACGCGGCCGGTGTCGGGCTCGATGTCGCGGGTGATCAGCCGCAGCAGGGTGGTCTTGCCCATTCCGTTCAGGCCGACGACACCCACCCGGTCGGCGTCGTCGAGGCCGAGCGAGACCCCGTCGAGCAGTTGACCGGCGGCGTAGCCCTTGCTGACCCGGTCCAGGTTGACGATGTTGGCCACTAGATGACCCGCGCCCCCGCCACCGGGCCGTAGGCCGGCTGCGCGGACCGGCAGGTACCGCTGTCGACGAGCCCGGCGGCCAGGGTTTCGGCGTGCCGGACGTCGCTGGCGAGGAAGGCGCAGGTGGGGCCGGAGCCGGACACGATGCCGGCCAGCGCGCCGGCGTCGAACCCGGCGTCGAGGGTCCGCCGCAGCTCGGGGCGAAGCGACAGCGCCGCCGGTTCGAGGTCGTTGCCCAGCGCCGCGGCCAACACCTTCGGGTCGCGTTGGCGCAGCGCGACGAGCAGCCGGTCGGGCGAGCCGACACCGGCCGGCGCGGCGCCGTAGGCGCGCATGTGATCCAGCTCCCGGTACACCCGCGGGGTGGCCAGGCCGGTGGGCGCGACGGCGATCACCCAGTGCCAGATGTGGCCGCTGGCGAGCACCGGGCTGACGCGCTCGCCGCGCCCGGTGCCCAGCGCGGTGCCACCGAGAACCAGGAACGGTACGTCCGAACCGAGGCCCTGGGCGATCTTCGCCAGCTCGTCCCGGCCGAGTTCGCTGCCCCACAGGACGTCGCAGGCGACCAGGGTGGCGGCGGCGTCGGCGCTACCCCCGGCGAGGCCGGCGGCGATGGGGATCTGCTTGCGCAGGTGCAGCCGGGCGAGCGGCTCGCGCTGGGTGTACCGGGCGAGCTCCCGCGCGGCGCGAAGTACCAGGTTGTCCTCGTCGAGGGCCAGGTCGCCGGCGCCCTCGCCCTCCATGGTCAGGGTGAGCCGGTCGCCGCGGCGGGCGGACAGCTCGTCGTAGAGGGAGACGGCGTGGTAGACCGTGACCAGCTCGTGGTACCCGTCGTCACGGACCGGTCCGACCTGCAGGTGCAGGTTGATCTTCGACGGTACCCGGACCCGAACCGGCCCGAGCGCGCCGAGCCGGGGCCGCCCGTACTCCTCCTCGTCGAGCGGTTCGGTCACGTCGCAAACCTTACCCGGCACCCCCGACGGCCCCGCGTTTCACCTCGGCCGCGGCCTCAGCCGCCGCCTCGGTCGCCGCCTCGGTCGCCGCCTCGGTCGCGGCCTGGCCGGCGGCGGCGATCGCGGCGAACCGGTCGACGGCCAGGGCCTCGCCCCGGGCACCCGGGTCCACCCCGGCGGCGCGCAGGACACGCTCGGCGGCGTCGGCGCCGCCGGCCCAGCCGGCCAGCGCGGCCCGCAGGGTCTTGCGCCGCTGCGCGAACGCGGCGTCCACCACGGCGAAGACCAGGCGCCGGTCGACGGCGGACGGCGGGTCGCGGCGGGTGAACGCGACCAGCCCGGAGTCGACGTTCGGTACCGGCCAGAACACGGCCGGGGGTACCTTTCCGGCCTGCCGGGCGGCCGCGTACCAGGCGAGCTTGACGCTCGGGATGCCGTAGACCCGCGACCCCGGTGGGGCGGTGAGGCGATCGGCGACCTCCTTCTGCACCATGACCAGGCCCTGGCGCAGGCCGGGCAGGGTGGCGAGGAGGTGCAGGACCACCGGTACGGCGATGTTGTACGGAAGGTTGGCCACCAGCGCGGTGGGCGCGACGGCGAAGTCGTCGACTCCGACCGTCAGCGCATCGCGATTGATCACCCGGAGCCGGTCGGCGTGCGCCGGCTCGTACCGGGCGGTGGTCGCGCCGAGCGCCCCGGCCAGCAGCGGATCGATCTCGACGGCGTACGTGGCCGCCGCCACCGGCAACAGCCCCAACGTCAGCGACCCGAGCCCCGGCCCGACCTCGACCACAACATCACCCGGTTGCAGCCGGGCCGCCCGGACGATGCGACGGACGGTATTGGGGTCATGGACGAAGTTCTGACCCAACGCCTTCGTCGGCCGTACCCCCAGCCGCGCCGCCAACTCGCGGACCTCGGCCGGCCCCAACAACGTCATGCCCGCGGCCCTCCCGGTGGTTGGCCACGATGCCCGTCCGGTGAACCGGCACGGGCCGGCGTGCCACCCGTCACCACGGGCCGAAAACCCGCTCGCCGGTCGCGGAGATACCCGCGCACAGCTCGTCCAGGTCCACCTTCGTCACCTCGGCGAGCGCCCGGACCGTCAACGGGATCAGGTACGAGGCGTTCGGACGCCCCCGGTACGGCGTCGGGGTCAAAAACGGCGCGTCGGTCTCCACCATCAGCTGACCGACCGGCGTCACCGCGGCCGCCGCCCGCAGCCCGCCGGCATTGGCGAACGTGACGGTACCGGCGAAGCTCAGCACGTACCCGCGGTCGACGCAGTCGCGGGCGAACAGTTCGTCACCGGAGAAGCAGTGCAGCACGACGGTGTCCGGGGCGCCCTCGGCGTCCAGTACCCGAAGGACGTCGGCATGGGCGTCCCGGTCGTGGATGACCAGAGCCTTGCCGTACCGCTTGGCGATCGCGATGTGCGCCCGGAAACTCGCCTCCTGGGCGGCCAGGCCATCGGCCTGGGTACGGAACCGGTCCAGCCCGGTCTCGCCGATCCCCCGTACCCGGGGGTCGGCCGCCAGAACCTCGATTTCCCGCAGCGCCGAGTCCAGGTCGGCGATCCGCGGCGCCTCGTTGGGGTGCAGCGCGACGGTCGCGACGATGGCGGGGTAGCTCCGCGCTACGGCCACCCCCCACCGGGACGTCTCCACGTCCACGCCCACCTGGACCAGGCGGTCCACGCCCACGTCGCGGGCGAGCGCGAGCGCGGATCCGATGCTGTCCGGGCCGCCCGTCGCGTCCTCGGCCAGGGTGATATCGAGATGCGTGTGGCTGTCCAGCACCGTGCTCGGCAGC
>JAVHWE010000278.1:0-5532 GCA_032160285.1 Micromonosporaceae bacterium
GGCGGCGACGCGGTCCACCTCTACCGGGTCGACGGCGGATCCCGCTGTGCCGCGTCCTGAGACCCCGCCGGCGGGCCGGCACACGGCGCGGGCTCGGCCCGTGCGAGGGCCCCGGCCGGCCGTCTACGGGGACAAGCCGAAGCGTCGGGTGACCTCGCGGCAGGCCGCGGTGATGCTTCAGGTGTTCGTCGCCACCGTATTCGTCTTCCCGTCCGATACCGTCATCCGCGTCATCGGAGCGGGCGGGTACGTCTCCGGCCTGGTGGCGGTCGGGCTGTTCATCGCGTGGATACTGATGGCCATCTTCGGCTTCCACGACCCGGTACACACCCGGTATCCGGTACGGGGTGCGCTGGGCCTGCTCTGGATCTCATCGCTGCTGTCGTACGCCGCCATCCCGTTCTACGCGCCGACCGCCGCCCAGCGCCTGGGCGCAGACCGTTGGATCATCCTGCTGGTGGGCATCTCGGGCGTGATCGGGGTGGCCGCGGAGCTGGTGCGGACCCCGCTGGAGATCGTCCGGGTGGTGCGCGCGCTGGTCTGGGGTGCGTCGTTCTCGGCCGTGGTGGCGATGGTGCAGTACTTCCTTCGGTGGGACCTGAAGCCGTACCTGCGGTTGCTGCTGCCCGGCTTCGACCACGCCGACGACTACGGCTCGTTCCAGGCCCGCGACGCGCTGATGCGGGTCTCCGGTACCTCATTGCATCCGATCGAGTTGGGCGTGGTCGCCGGCATGGTCCTGCCGCTGGCGATCTGGCTGGCGTTCTACGGCGAGCACCGGTCGGCCGCCCGCCGGTGGGGGCCGGTCATACTCATCGCGATGTGTGTCCCGATGTCGGTGTCCCGGTCGGCGGTGTTGACGGTGGCGGTTTCGTTGGCGGTGTTCGTGGTCGCGCTTCCGGTCGAGCGCCGGGCGTGGCTGATCGTCTTCATGCCGGTCGGCGCGGTCGCCATCCTGGCCGCTACGCCCGGGTACCTGAAGACCATCGTCGGTTCCTTCACCAACGTCGCGACCGACGCGTCCGTCACCAACCGGCTCAACAACTACCCGCGCGTGCAGGCGCTGGTGGCCGGCGCACCGTGGATCGGGCGGGGCGGCGGTACCAACATCGCGGCCGACGCCACGAAGATCCTGGACAACCAGTACCTCAACGCCGCCATCGAACTCGGCCTGCTCGGCCTGGTCGCCCTCGTCCTGTTCCTCCTCGTGCCGGTTGTCGCGGCCCTGACCTCGCGCCGCCGCAGCCGGCAGCCGGCGTTCCGGGCGCTGTGCGCGGCGGTCGCCGCCGGCTGCCTCGGCGCGGCCGTCGGGTCGTACACATTTGACTCGTTCGCGTTCCCGCAGTTCGTGTCGGTCGAGGCGGTCCTGGTCGGACTGTGCGGCGCCGGCTACCTGTACGCGCGGCGAACGCCCGACGACCGGCTACCGTGGCCGGACGACCCGGCCCCGGCCGGGCCGGCACCGCGGAGCGGGGCGGGTGCCTGATGGACCTGGTGGCCATCCTCGCCATCGTGCGGCGGCACCGGTGGATCGTGGCGTCCGCGTTGGCACTCGTCGCCGGCGCGGTCGCCGGTGTGGTGTTCGCGACGCCGAAACAGTACGAGTCGACGGCCCAGTACGTACTGATCAGTCCGCCGCCCGCGCCCTCGGACGCCCAGATCCAGCGGGATCCCGGGCTGGGCAGGCTCAACAGCGACAACCCGTACCTGCGGGTGCCGAGCCCGTCGGTGGTGGTCGACGTGCTGGCCCAACGGGTCTCCGGGGACACCGTCCGCCAGGCGCTGATCAACCAGGGGGCCGACAAGGACTACCAGATCGCCGGTACCAACGCGGTCGGGTCCGGCATGGTGATCTCGATAGTCGGTACCGGACACTCGGCCGCGCTGTCGCGCCGGACCACCGGCCTGGTCGCCAGCCGGATGCAGACCGAGCTGCACGATATGCAGAAGGTGAACGGCGCCGACGACCGGTTCCTGATCCAGGCCCTGCCGATCGGTCCGACGGCCGATCCGGTCCGCAAGATCACTTCTACCATCCGGGCGGCGATCGCGACGCTCGCCGGCGGAATGGTGCTGCTGTTCGTCGTGGTATCGGTGGCCGAGGCGCGGTCGGTGCGGCGTACCCGGGTGGTGTCCACCGTCCCGATGCAACGCGCCGCGCCGCCCGACCCGGCTCCACCCGCCCCGCCCGCGTCGGCGGCGTCCCCCGTGTCGCCCGCGTCGGCGGCGTCCCCCGTGTCGCCCGCGTCGGCCGGTTCGGCTCGGTCCGCGCCGTCGGTGGTCGCGCGGGCACGGGTACGCGGCAGCCTGGCGGCCGCGGACGAACCGGGCGCGAGCACGTCGGAGGCTCACGCGGAGCCGGGCGACGGCTGATCCGCTTCACCCGATGGTCGCGCGTCCGGCGGCCGACGTCGCCGGGTTCTTCACGGTTTCCGACCTCGGTGTGGCGACCGGTCCCGTGGTCCGCGGATCGGCGTGGGGCTGGGCGGGCGACCCGGCTCGGCGCTCCCGCCGTCGACCGACCGCCGGAGATCCGGTACGGGCGCGCGGCGACCGAGGATCGGAAAGGCGCGCATGGCCTCGGGGACGTCGCCAAGCGCGCCCGGGCGGCCCTTGCGTTCGGTGATGACGAAGCGGCAGAAGCGCAGATAGGCCAGGAATGCCAGCAGGGGAGAGGCCGCTGCGATCACACCGACCGCGACGGCGGCCCATCCGACGTGCATCGCAGCCCCCCTCCGGGCAGGCCCTGGTTGGTGGGACTCCCCAGGCGTCAGACGCCGCGGGTACCGGGCAGCCCCTCGACCGGCGCCGCTGGTCGATCCGCCCCGGATCCGGGGAACGCCTCGAGGACGGTCGCGACGATCTGCTCGGGGGTCCGGCTGGCGTCGACCACCAGGCCCCGTTCATCCGGACCCAGCGGCTCCAGCGCGTGGAACTGCGATTCGACCAGCGTTGCCGGCATGAAATGGCCGATCCGCCCGGCCACCCGTTCGGCGATCACGGGCGGGTCCGTCGACAGGTGCAGAAACCAGATCCGTGGGTCGGCGGCACGCAACCGGTCGCGGTAGCGGCGCTTGAGTGCCGAACAGGAGATGACCACACCGCCGTCGGCGCTGCTCGCCGCGATCCGGCCGGCGATCGCGGCGAGCCACGGATCGCGGTCGGCGTCGTCCAGGGGCATCCCGCGGCTCATCTTCGCCACGTTGGCCGGTGGGTGGAAATCATCGGCCTCGGCGTAGGGCACCCACAGGCGTTGGGCGAGCAGTCGTCCGACGGTGGTCTTGCCGCTGCCGGTAACGCCCATGATGACCACCGGTGGCAGGTTCGGCACAGGTCCCGCCCTTCTCAGGCATCCGAGGACAGCGAAGGCCAACCGCATGCTTGCGTGAGTTGGCTTTGTGTCGATGATACGGTTGATAATTACCAGACTATAAGCCACCCAGTCATCGAAGTTCAAGGTGGCGGGTGTCCGGCCCGCGACGGGAAGAGGTGCGCTTTGCCGACCGGCAGTGACGATGCGACCGCGAACAGGCACACCCGGGTGCTCCGGGCGCTCGGCGAGTGGATCACCACGGGCATGCGGGAGGGTGCGGTCAAGAGCATCGACGAGGTCGCCACCGAGTACGGCGTGTCGCGCGCCATCGCGCGGGAGGTGTGTCAGGTGCTCCAGGCCAAGGGCCTGGTCACGATCCGGCAGCGGATCGGCATCCGGGTTCGCCCGCAGCACGAGTGGATGCTGTACGACCCGCAGGTGATCATGTGGCGACTGGACGTCGACTACGAGTCGCAGATCCGCTCGTTGACCGAGTTGAGGGCCGCGGTGGAGCCGCTCGGCGTCGAGTTGGCGGCCCAGCGGGCCACCTCTCAGCAGCGAGGCCAGCTGCGCGGGCTCGCCGAACAACTCCGGATCCTCGGTACGCGGCGGGAGGGTCTCGAACGGGCCGACTTCGCCGCGTTTCTCGATGTGGACCAGCGCTATCACCGTCTGGTGATCGCCTCGTCCGGAAACGAGATGTTCCAAGGCCTCGGTGTGCCGTTCGACCAGGTTCTCCATGCCCGGATGCACCGGACCGGTAAGTTTCCCGCCTGGCCCCAACCGCTCGCGCTGCACCTCCACGTGGCGGTGGCGGAAGCGATCAACCAACGGCACGCGGCGGCCGCCCGGATCTGTATGACGGCGATTCTGGCCGAGGTCGGCGGTAAGCTCAGCGGCGACCTGATCTCCAAGGTCAAGCGGGCGTGCGCGGAGATCGGGTTGGACACCGACGATAACGCGAAGGTCCTCAACGACGCCCTGCTGGTACCCGGTGGGTCCGGCGAGGGCTGACCTTTCTGGAGGGTCCGGGAACTTTCCGGGCCGGCGGATCGACTACATCCACGTGATCGAGGAGCCGGCCCGGTGCGGACAACCGCGAGACGAGCGGGAAATATAGACACATGACACAGAGCCGCGCCGTCACCGCCTTCGCGGGACTGATCATTGGATTACTGGCAGTGCTTGCCTCGCCGGCCAGGCCGGCCAGCGCGCACGCCGGGCTGCTTGAGGTCCAGCCGCCGGCCGGGTCGGTCCTGGCCCAGGCCCCGGCGGAGGTCGTGCTGACGTTCACCGAACCGGTCCGGACGATCCCGGGAAAGATCCATATCATCAGTCCGGACGGCAAGGCCATCGAGTCCGGCAAGCCGACATCGGTCGGGGTGACCCTCCACATCCCGATGCGGGCGACCACGCAGCGGGGCACCTACCTGACCAGCTTCCGGGTCATCTCCGCCGACAGCCACCCGATCTCCGGCGGCATTCCGTTCTCAATCGGCGCCCCCTCGGCGAACGCGCCGACCCAGAATACCGGGGGTGCACCGACGGACCGACTGGTCAGCGGCCTGCTCGGTGGCGCCCGCTACCTCGGCTACGCCGGGCTGGTGCTGGTTGTCGGCCCGGCGCTGTTCCTGTCGGTGCTGTGGCCGCGCCGGCTGTCCCGGCGGGGACCGATCCGGATGATCATGTTCGGGATCGGCCTGCTCGCCGCGTCGACGCTGGTCGAGCTGTATCTGGAGGCGCCCTACCACGCCGGGGCCGGTCTGTTCGGGGCCCGCGCCTCCGACCTGCGAGAGGTGTTCAACAGCCAGTTCGGCGCCGCGCACCTGGTCCGGATCGGGGTGATCGCCGCCTTGGCCGTGCTGTTGCCGCTGTTCGTCAACCGGCCGGCCGACGCCGACGCCCCCGACGACGGCAGCACCCCGACGGTGAGTTGGAGCGACCGGGCGCTGGTCGCGATCCTCGCCGTGGTCGGGCTCGCCACCTGGCCGATATCCGGCCACCCCGCGTCGACCTCGGTACCGGTGCTGACGACCATCGCGGACGCGGCCCATCTCGCCGCGATGTCGGTGTGGCTGGGTGGCCTGGTCGTCCTCTTCGGCTTCCTGCTGCGCCGGGCCAACGCCCGCGAGTTGGCGGCGGTACTGCCGGTGTGGTCGCGTTGGGCGACGACGGCCGTCACCGTACTGGTGATCGCCGGGACGACCCAGGCGGTCGTC
>JAVHWE010000331.1:0-4037 GCA_032160285.1 Micromonosporaceae bacterium
ACTTCGCCTGGCCGACCGCGCAGATCGCGGTGATGGGTGCCCAGGGAGCGGTCAACATTCTGTACCGCTCGGAGCTGCGCGACGCGGCCGACCCCGCCGCGGCCCGCGCCGCGCTGGTCGCCGAGTACGAGGACACCCTGGCCAACCCGTACATCGCCGCCGAGCGGGGATATGTCGATGCCGTCATCACGCCGTCGGCGACCCCCGGTCAGATCCGGCGCGGGCTACGGATGCTGCGGACCAAGCGGGAGACGCTGCCGCCGAAGAAGCACGGCAATATCCCGCTGTGACGGGCGCAACCGCGCCGGTCCGAACGGGTGGTCAGGGCGACGGCCAGCGCCAGTTGGTGATTTCGGGTAGGTCGACACCGGTCTCCCGGACGTACGCGTGGTGTTCGGCGCGCTTGTCCACCATCGCCTGCCGGCTCACGGCCGCCCGGCGGGACAGCCCCGGTACGTGGTCGATGACATCCATGACCAGATGGAAGCGGTCCAGGTCGTTCATGACCACCATGTCGAACGGTGTACTGGTGGTGCCCTCCTCCTTGTAGCCACGGACGTGGATGTTGTGGTGGTTGGTGCGACGGTAGGTGAACCGGTGGATCAACATCGGGTACCCGTGGTAGGCGAAGATCACCGGCCGGTCGGTGGTGAAGATGGCGTCGAACTCAGCATCGCTGAGCCCGTGCGGATGCTCCGCCGCGGGCTGCAGACGCATCAGGTCGACCACGTTGACCACCCGGACCCGCAGGCCGGGCTGGTGTTCGCGCAGCAGCGCGGTCGCCGCGAGGGTCTCCAGCGTGGGCACGTCGCCGGCGCAGGCGAGCACGACATCGGGGTCGCCGTCGTCGTTGCCGGCCCAGTCCCAGATACCGATCCCCCGCGCACAGTGCGCGCTGGCCTCGTCCATCGCCAGCCACTGCGGCGCCGGCTGCTTGCCCGCGACGATGACGTTGACATAGTCCCGGCTGCGCAGACAGTGGTCGGCCACCGACAGCAGGGTGTTGGCGTCGGGCGGCAGGTACACCCGCACGACCTCAGCCTTCTTGTTGACGACATGGTCGATGAAGCCGGGGTCCTGATGGGAGAAGCCATTGTGATCCTGACGCCACACATGCGAGGTGAGCAGGTAGTTCAGCGACGGGATCGGGCGTCGCCAGGGCAGCTGCCGGGCGACCTTGAGCCACTTGGCGTGCTGGTTGAACATCGAGTCGACGATGTGGACGAACGCCTCGTAACACGAGAACAGCCCGTGCCGGCCGGTGAGCAGGTACCCCTCCAACCAGCCCTGGCACGTGTGCTCAGAGAGCATCTCCAGTACCCGCCCGTCGCGGGCCAGGTTGACATCGGTCGGTTCGACCGCGGCCTGCCAGGCCTTGCCGGTGACCTCGTAGACCGCACCCAGCCGGTTGGATTCGGTTTCGTCCGGGCCGACGATGCGGAAGTTCCGGTACGGGGCGTTGTCGCGCATGACGTCGCGCAGGAACGTGCCGAGCACACGGGTTGCTTCGCCGTCCTGCGCCCCCGGGGCGTCGACCTTCACCGCGTAGTCGCGGAAGTCCGGCAGTTCCAGGGCGCGGGTGAGCAGGCCGCCGTTCGCGTGCGGGGTGGCGCCCATCCGTTTGGTACCCGTCGGCAGCCAGTCCACAATCCAGGCCCGGGGCGTACCGTCGGCCTCGAACAGCTCCGCCGGCCGGTAGCCGCGCATCCACGCCTCCAGCAGCTCCAACTGGTCGGGGTTGCCGCGTACATCGGGCAGCGGCACCTGGTGGGCGCGCCAGGTGCCCTCGACTGGCAGGCCGTGGAGCTCCTTCGGGCCGGTCCAGCCCTTCGGGGTGCGCAGCACGACCATCGGCCACCGCGGCCGGTCGGTCGCACCCTCCGCACGGGCCCGGTGTTGATGCCGGGCGATGTCGTCGAACACCCGGTCCAGGGTGGCGGCCAGGGCCTGGTGCACCGTCACCGGGTCGTCGCCGGCAACCAGGTACGGGGTGTGGCCGTAGCCCTCCAACAGCTTGGTGAGCTCCTCGTCGGACATGCGGGCCAGCACGGTCGGGTTCGAGATCTTGTACCCGTTGAGGTGCAGGATCGGCAGTACCGCCCCGTCGCCGACAGGGTCGAGGAACTTGTTGGCGTGCCATGCGGTCGCCAGCGGGCCGGTCTCCGCCTCGCCGTCGCCGACGACGCAGGCGACCACGAGGTCGGGGTTGTCGAAGGCCGCGCCGTAGGCGTGCGACAGCGAGTACCCGAGCTCCCCACCCTCGTGGATGGAGCCCGGCGTCTCCGGTGCCACATGGCTCGGGATGCCGCCGGGAAAGGAGAACTGCTTGAAGAGGCGCCGCATACCGCCACGATCGCGGCCGATATTCGGGTACACCTCCGAGTAGGTGCCTTCCAGCCACACGTTCGCGACGAGGCCCGGGCCGCCGTGCCCCGGGCCGGTGATGTAGAGCACGTCGCGCTGGCGTTCGACGATCACCCGGTTGAGGTGTGCATAGAGCAGGTTCAGCCCCGGGGTGGTGCCCCAGTGCCCGAGCAGTCGCGCCTTGACGTGTTCGGGGCGCAACGGCTCATCCAGCAGCGGATTGTCCAACAGGTAGATCTGCCCGACGGACAGGTAGTTCGCGGCGCGCCAGTACGCGTCGACCCGGGCGACGTCGGAGTCGGTCAACGGGGTCTCGGTCACAGCGTGCATCGGGGCTCCCCCTCGTGGTTTGCCACGACCCGTCGGCTCGCCGGCCATGGGGCACCGCGGCCGAGTCGCTCAGGGCTTCGGCTTGAAACTGCCCGTGATCAGATTGAAGAACCGCAGGTTGTCCTGCCAGCTGGAGTCCGGGGTCGACCACCAGATCCCGTACGCCTGGTGGTCGGAGGTCACGAAGCCCCGGTTGATCGCATGGGTGCGGCCGCCGCCCCGGTCGTAGGTGAACTCCCAGTCGGCGCAGGCGACGAAGTACGGCACCGAGCGGATGCCGATCTCCTGGTAGCCGGGGAAGTCTCCGGCCGGTACCCGATGGTTTCGCTGGTTGGTCCAGTCCGCGACGGGGTTCATGTTCGGCCGGTCGGTCTGGTCGATGCCGAGCACCCGACCGCCGCCGGGCTCCCGGAAGTACAGGATCGTGCCCTCGCGCTGGACGTTCCAGCCGACCGGCGCGGCCAGGCTGAACCCGGTCGAATCGGTGTACATCTGCCAGCCGGCGGGCAACGGTACCCCCGACGATCCCTCGGTCGGTGACGACGACGCCGACGGTGCGGTGGACGGGGCGGGTACCGGCACGACCGCCGCGGCGGGTGCCCCGCTCGTCGCGCCGGTGGCCGGGGACGGCCCGCGCGGCGCCCGGGCGTTCCGCTTCGACGCCCCGCCGTCCGGCAGCGCCACCAGCGCCACGATCAGGGCGACGAGGACGGTCACGGCGGCCGCCAGCAGCCAGGGTCGCGGCACGGTACCGATCGCGGCGCCGGCCCGCGCGCGCCACGCCGCCGGCGCGGATCCAGACTCTGATTCGTAGCCGGCGACGGGTTCGTCCGCGTCGTCGTTGGGCGATACCGAACCCCCGCCACCCGGCGACCCCGTCTCGCGCGACCCCACCGCGCCCGGCCAGGCCTCGGTCGTCGCGCCCAGCCGGGCCTCCGCCGCGCCCAGCGCCGGCCCGGTCACCTCGCCCAGCGCCAATCCGGTCGCCTCGCCCAGCGCCGGCCCGGTCGCCTCGCCGGCGGAGAACTTCGCCGCCGCACCGCGCCGCAACTCGGCCGCCTCGTCCGACCCTGAGTCGGCCGCCTCGCCGGGTCCTGAGTCGGCCGCCTCGCCCGGCCCTGAGTCGGCCGCCTCGCCCGGCCCGGACCCGTGCGCCGCCGGACCGGCCGGTTGCCACAGTCTGGTGGTCAGATCGGACGATTCGGCCGGCGTATCACTGGAGGCCTGCGGGCCATCCGCCGATCCGCGCGACGAGGAGGCCGCGGCCGGCTTGACCACGACGGTGGCGCCCGCGCGGTCGGTCGTGTCCGCGGTCGCGGCGGCCGGCGGATTCGATTTCTCGT
>JAVHWE010000356.1:0-8138 GCA_032160285.1 Micromonosporaceae bacterium
CGGCGGGTGTTCAACAAGGTGTTCCCGGACCACTGGTCGTTCCTGCTCGGCGAGATCGCCCTGTACTCGTTCATCGTGCTGCTGCTGACCGGCGTGTTCCTGACCCTGTGGTTCGACCCCTCGATGAACGAGGTCACCTACCACGGCGTCTACACGCCGTTGCGTGGCATCGACATGTCCCAGGCGTACAAGACCAGCCTGGACATCTCGTTCGAGGTCCGCGGCGGGTTGGTCATGCGGCAGATGCACCACTGGTCGGCGCTGCTGTTCATGGCCGCGATCGTGGTCCACATGCTCCGGGTCTTCTTCACCGGTGCGTTCCGCAAGCCGCGCGAACTTAACTGGATCATCGGCGTCCTGCTGTTCTGGATGGGCTTCATCGAGGGCTTCGCCGGCTACTCGCTGCCCGACGACGCGCTCAGCGGCACCGGCCTGCGGATCGCACACGCGATCATGATGTCCATCCCGGTGGTCGGGACCTGGGTAGCCACCTCCCTGTTCAGCGGCGAGTTCCCCGGCCATGCCATCCTCGGCCGGCTCTACATCCTGCACGTGCTGCTGGTACCGGCCATCCTGCTCGCGTTGATCACGGCCCACATGGGCCTGCTGGTCAAGCAGAAGCACACCCAGTGGCCCGGGCCGGGCCGGACCAACGACAACGTGGTCGGCATCCGCATGTTCCCGACCTTCGCGGCCAAGGCCGGCGGCTTCTTCATGATCGTATTCGGGGTGATCGCCGCCCTCAGTGGGCTGTTCCAGATCAACCCGATCTGGCTGTTCGGCCCGTACAAGGCGGCGGTGGTGTCGTCGGCGAGCCAGCCCGACTGGTACGTGATGTTCCTGGACGGCTCGACCCGCCTGATGCCGCCGTGGGAGGCCCGCTTCCCGCTCTGGCCGGGCCACCACTACACGTTGCCGCCGCTGTTCTGGCCCACCGTGGCGCTGCCCGGCGTGCTCACCGTGCTGCCGCTGCTGTACCCCTTCATCGAGGCCCGGTTCACCCGTGACAAAGGCACGTACCACCTGCTTCAGCGCCCACGGGACGTACCGACCCGGACCGCCCTCGGTGCGATGGCGTTGTCGTTCTACATCGTGCTGACGCTGTCCGGCGCCAACGACGTCATCGCCGACAAGTTCAACATCAGCCTCAACGCGATGACCTGGGCCGGCCGGATCGGCCTGCTGTTCGTGCCGCCGCTGGCCTACTGGCTGGCCTACCGGGCCTGCCTCGGCCTGCAGCAGCACGACCGGGAGGTCCTCGCACACGGCGTGGAGACCGGAATCATCAAACGGCTGCCGGACGGGCGATTCATCGAGGTGCACCAGCCGCTCGCCGCACCGGACGGCGACGGCCACGCCGAACTCGACTACGCCGGCTGGGTGGTCCCGAAGAAGATGAACCGGATCGGGGCCCTGGTGCCGGCCGTGAAGGGCTTCTTCTTCCCGATCGAGGAGCCCGCGCCGCCCACCCGGCCCGGCGCGGCACCGGTGTCGCCGGCGCCCGACCGCCACGAGATCGGCAGTGGCCAACGCTGACCCGCTGACCCGGCCGACGAGGCCGCATCCGACGTGAAGGGGCGCCTGCCGGGCGCCTCTTCACGCGTCTGGGATCACACGTGTTCGCCACCCTGCGTGGCGATTTGCTTTCGGAAAGTTACATCGGCGGCGGACAATGCTACGTACCCCAATCGGCCGCGATCCGGCCCGATCTCAGAGGTGAGTGGTATGAAACGTCGTCTCCTCATCGTCGCCGTCACGTCGTTCGTCGCGATCCTGTCGACCGTCGTGGTGGCCTCCCCGGCATCCGCCGTCACCCCCGGCGACCGTCTCTCGGTGATGTCCGCATGGACCCAGACCCCGGTGTCCAGCTACAACCTGTGGCTTTCCGCCCACGGCAACCAGCAACGCTGGGCCGCCTACCAGTTCGACTGGACCACCGACTACTGCTCTGGAGCCCCGAACCAGCCGCTCAGCTTCAACTTCACCCTTGCCTGCGTGCGGCACGACTTCGGGTACCGCAACTACCGCGCCGCCAACCGGTTCCCGGCCAACAAGCCGCGCATCGACAATGCGTTCTACGCCGACATGCAACGCGTGTGCGCCCGCTCCAACGCCTTTGTCCGGCCCAGCTGCCTCAGCGTCGCCTGGACGTACTACCAGGCCGTTCACGTGTTCGGCAACCTGCGCGTGAACGAGGCCGACCTGGGCGATGCCAGGAAACTCAAGACGGAGGGCGAGATACGTGCACAGGAGATCCATAATCATTGAGTGAAGTTTCGGATGCTGGGTCCGCTGGAGTTGCGCACCGACGACGGTCGGCTGCTGGATCTCGGTGGGCCGCGGCAGCGGCGCATCCTCGCCACCCTGCTGCTGCATCCCAACCAGGTGGTGGAGGTGTCGGTGCTGGCCGATGCCGCCTGGGAGGGCGACCCGCCGCCGACGGCACACCGCCTGGTCCGTAACCGAGTCGCCGCCCTGCGTGCGGTGCTGATCCGGGCCGACGCGTTCATCGACACCGAGGACTCCGGGTACCGGCTGCGGGTCGGCCCCGGCGACCTGGACGCGACAGTCTTCGACGAGCTGGTCCGCCAGGGCCGGGCCGCCAGCGACCCGGCCCTGCTGCGGCAGGCGCTCGCCCTGTGGCGCGGAAATGTCGCGGCCGACCCGGGCGGCGCCGGCGACCTGCCGGCGAAGGCGGCGAGTGCACTCGAGGAGACCCGGGTGGCGACCGTTGAGGAGTGCGTCGACCTGGAGATGTCGCTCGACCCGCCGGCCAACCGGGTGGCCGAACTGGTCGCCGAGCTGCGCCACCTCGTCGCGGCCCATCCGCTGCGGGAACGGCTGGTCGGCCATCTCATGCTGGCCCTGTACCGACACGGCCGGCCGGACGAGGCGCTTTGCGAATACCGCCGGCTCGCCGACCGGCTCGCCGAGGAACTCGGCATCGACCCGGGCCCGGAACTGCGCCGGCTGCACGACGCGGTACGCCGCGACGACCCGGCGCTGCTCCGATCCGTGATCGCCGCGCCGGGTGACGGTCGGTCGACCGACCCGGTGGCCGGTGGCCGGCCGCAGCAACTGCCGGCCGACGTCGCCGGATTCACCGGCCGGCTGATCGACGTGGCCCGGCTCGACAGCATGCTGTCCGACGGCCAGACCGCATCGACCGTCGTCATCTCCGCCGTCGCCGGTACCGCCGGTGTGGGCAAGACCGCCCTCGCGGTGCACTGGGCGCATCGCGTCCGGGACAAATTCCCCGACGGC
Organism: Micromonosporaceae bacterium; assembly: GCA_032160285.1. GTDB lineage: Bacteria > Actinomycetota > Actinomycetes > Mycobacteriales > Micromonosporaceae > Planosporangium. Next base: position 3,265 of record JAVHWE010000356.1, read on the forward strand.
CAACTCTTCGTCAACCTCCGTGGATACGCCCGGACGCCACCGGTACGGCCGTTGGATGCGCTGGCCGGATTCCTGCGGGCGCTCGGGGTAGCCCCGGAGCGGGTACCGGCCGACCTCGCCGAGGCGAGTGCGCTGTACCAGGCGATGGTCGCCGACCGGCGCATCCTCGTGGTCCTCGACAACGCCGGGGACGCCGACCAGATCGGTCCACTGCTCCCGGCCGGCCCCGGCAGCCTCGCCATCGTCACCGCCCGGGACGCGCTACCCGGCGTGGCCGGCGGTGACCGCGTACACCCGTTCTCCCTCGGCGTGCTGGCCGCCGACGACGCCTACGAGCTGCTCACCCGGCTGCTGGGCGACGACCGGGTGGCGGCCGAGCCGGCGGCAGCGGCCGAGCTGGCCCGTCTCTGCGCGTACCTGCCGCTGGCCCTGCGAATCGCCGGCGCGAACCTGACCGAGTCGGAGACCATCGCCGGGTACTGCACCCGGCTGACCACCGGTGACCGGCTCGACGCCCTTCAGGTCGCCGGCGACGAGGAGGTCGCCGCGGTCCGCACGGCCTTTGAACTGTCCTACGCGACGCTGCCGCCCGCGGCCCGCCGGTTGTTCCGGCTGATCGGCCTCGTGCCCGGACCGGATGTCACCGCCGAGGTCGCCGCCGCGCTGTCGGATGCGAGTATCGGCGAGGCCCGGTGCGGACTCGGACGGCTCACCGCCGCCCACCTGATTGACCGCACCGGCCCGGACCGGTACGCGTTCCATGACCTGCTTCGGCTGTACGCGTCCGAGCTGGCCGCCGCCGAGCCCGACCCGGCCGCGGAGGAGCGCCTGTATGCCTACTACGCCCAGGCCACCCGGGCGGCCGCCGACACGCTCAGCCCGTCCCCGCTGCGTCTGCCGCTGCGTGAGCGACCCGACCGCCGGTGCACCGCACCCGCGTTCACCGGCCCCTGCGAGGCCCTGGCCTGGCTCGACGCCGAGCGCGCCAACCTGGTCGCCGCGGCGATGTCGGCATCCGACGGGCCCGCCGCCGAGGAGGCATGGCGCATCGCGGAGGCCTTGGAGGGTTACCTCTACCGCGGCGCGCACATTTTCGAGCTGAGCTGCACCGCTGCCGCCACCCTTGACGCCGCCGTCGCGGCGGGCGACCTGTCCACACAGGCGCTCGCCCATCTGGGCCTGGCCCACGCCGCGAATCACCGCAGCCGGTACAGCGAATCGTTGCGGCAGCTGAACCGGATGCTGAGCGCCGCCCACCGCGCGGGATGGTTACACGCGCAGGCCGCCGCCTTACATGGTCTCGGCACGGTCGAGGTGCTCATCGGCCGTCCCCGGCAGGCGGCCGACCACTACAACGCAGCGTTGGCGATCGGCCGGGAACTGGGCTGGACCGCCGCCATCGCCCGCAGCGTGGCCATGTTGGGCGGGGCCCGCCGCGAACTGGGTGAGCTGGCTGGCGCGCTCGACTGTGCCACCGAGGCGCTCACGCTGTACCGGGAGGTCGGCTCGCGGGTCGGGGAGGCGGGCGCCCTGGACCTCCTTGGCCACCTCCACCACGATCTCGGCGACCTCGACCGGGCCCGCGAGGAGCTCGCCGCATCGCTGGCGCTGATGCGGGAGTTGGGTATCCGGGAGGGCGAGACCGACGTCCTGCGGCTGCTGGCCGACCTCGAACTGACCGCCGGACGGCCGGACGAGGGGTTCGCCTGTGCGGAGGCCGCCCTGACACTCGCCCGGGAGAGCGGCCTCGCCCAGTACGAGATGCACGCCCTGACGGTACTCGGCAAACTGCACGACGACGGTGGCGACCATCTGGTGGCCGCCGAGCACATCCGGCAGGCGCGCCGGCTGGCCCGCGACAGCGGTGACCGGCACCCGGAGCTGACCGCGATCACGGCCCTGGCCCAGACGTACAGCCACCTGGGTCGCGGCGCGGAGGCGGTGGCGCTGGCCGGGGAGGCGGTGGCCGGAGCCGTCGACTGTGGGTACCGGCTGATCGAGGAGCGGGCCCGGGTGACCCTGGCGGAGGTCTGCCACGCGGTCGGTGACACCGCCCGGGCCACCGCGGAGGCCCAGCGGGCACTCGCGATCTCCCGGGCCACCGGGCAGCGGGCCGACCAGATTCGCGCCGCCGAAATACTGGACCGGATCGGTCAGTGCTCGACGCTGCGCCGGGAACCGGTGTAGTACTCGAACAGCAGGCCGCCGGTCGCGCAGATGATGGCCACCAGGCCGACGGCGATCAGCCAGGTCGCCCAGAAGACCATGCCCAAACCGGCGGTGGCGGCGGCCGCCGCCAGGGTGAACGGCCAGTAGCTGCCGGGGCTGAAGAACCCGATCTCACCGGCACCGTCGGCGATCTCGGCGTCGGGGCGGTCCTCCGGGCGCAGGTCGATGCGGCGGGCCACGAACCAGAAGTAGCTGCCGCACATCGTGCACAGCAGGCCGGACAGGACCAGCGCGACGACGCCGATCCACTCCATCCGGTGTGGATTGCCGCTACCCCAGGTCCAGAAGCCGTAGACGGTGGCGGCCCCGAAGAGGAAACCCGCGATCAGGCCGAAAAGCTTGTACTCGCTCTTCATGTTGCGTCCTTGTCCGCCGTCAGCTCGCCGACCGCTTGGCCGGATCGGTATCGAACGGATGGGTGGTCGTCGCGAACTGCGACTGCCCGATGCTCACCAGCGCCTGCGGGGTACTCATGCCCTGCTGCCGGGCGGTGATGAACCGGGTGTACTGGTCGGGGGTGACCGCCCGTACCTCGAAGTTCATCATCGAGTGGTAGGCGCCGCACAGCTCGGCGCACCGACCGACGTACGCGCCTTCCCGGTCGATCGTGACCTGGAACTTGTTCTGCACGTTGCCGGGGAAGACGTCCCGCTTGAACAGCAGCTCCGGCACCCAGAAGGAGTGGATGACGTCCTTGGACGTCTCGTAGAAGAGGATGCTCTTGTGCGTCGGGACCACCAGCACCGGCACGTAGTCGCTCGCGCCGCTGGTGGAGACCGGCTGCCCGTCGGCGCCCTGCGCGGTGCTGTCGAGGTAGCGGAACTGCCAGTTCCACTTGAACGCGACAACCTCCACCGTGACATCGGGGTTGCGGGAAACCTTGTCCACATACGTCTGGGTGGTCGCCGTGTAGTAGAACAGCACCGCGATGATCAGGAACGGTGCGACCGAGTAGATCAGCTCGATCGGCAGGTTGAACCGCGTCTGCAGCGGCAGCTCATCGCCCCGCTTGCGGTATCGCACCACGCACCAGAAGATCAGCCCCCACACGAAGAAGCCGACGACCAGCGCGGCCACGACCGAGCCGACCCACAGGTCGTACATCCGGTGGGACTGCTCGGTGACCCCGCCCTGCGGCCAGCCGAAGCCGGCGAACGACTCCCCGATGGCGCGGGTGGAACAGCCGGTGAGCGCGGTCAGCGCGCCGAGGCCCGCGAGGCCGACAGCGGCCGCCCGACCGCCCACGGGTCGCCGGTCCGCCGCCCGTGTTCCCGAGTTCCGTGCGAACACCCGTCCCCGCCTCCCTGGCCCGATGTGCCGAACCCGTCGCCGCACAGGCATCACCGACGGTCGCAGATTACTCGACCGGACGGGACCCGAATGGCGCGGGGTCACCGGCCCTACCCTGGGACACGTGCCCGCATACTTCGACTCGGCCGCGGCGGCGCCGCTGCATCCGGTCGCCCGGCAGGCGATGCTCGCCGCCCTCGACGACGGCTGGCTGGACCCTGGCAAGCTGTACTCCCAGGCCCGCCGGGCCCGCCAGCTCCTCGACGGGGCGCGCGCTGCGATGGCCGAGGCCCTGCGGGTACGCGAGGACGAAGTCCAATTCTGTGCCAACGGTACCGAAGCCGCCCGGTTGGCGGTGGTCGGCGGCCTGGCCGGACGGCACCGAACCGGTACCGCGTTCGTCCACTCGGCGGTAGAGCACTCCGCGGTGCTCCAGGCCGCCGACGGCGTCGCCGTACCGGTCGACCAGCGGGGCCGGGTCGACTCCGACGCGTTCGCGGCCGCCGTCGCCGCGCCCGGGGTCGCGCTGGCCGCGCTGATGAGCGCGAATCACGAGGTAGGCACCCTACAGCCGGTGGCCGCCGCCGCGGCGGCGTGCGAGCACCACGGGGTACCGCTGTACGTCGACGCGGCCCAGTCGATCGGCCGGATCGACGTACCGGCCGGCTGGTCGTTGCTGTCGGCGAGCGCGCACAAGTGGGGCGGCCCGCCGGGCGTCGGGGTCCTGGTCGTCCGCAAGGGCACCCGGTGGCTGGATCCGCGCCCCACCCCGGGACCGGCGAACCTACCCGCGGTGGTCGCGGCGGCCGCGTCGCTGCGGGCCGTGCTGGGATCGGCGGCGGCCGACGGTGCCCGGCTGAGCGCGCTGGTGGACCGGATCCGGGACCGGGTCGCCGCCACGGTGCCCGACGTGGCGGTGGTCGGCGACCCGGTGGACCGGCTGCCGCACGTGGTCACCTTCTCCTGCCTGTACCTCGACGGCGAGGCGCTGCTGCACGCGCTCGACCTGGCCGGGTTCGCGGTGTCCTCCGGCTCGTCGTGTACCTCGTCGGTGCTGCGGCCGAGCCACGTACTGGCGGCGATGGGGGTGCTATCGCACGGAAATGTCCGGGTCTCGCTGCACCCGCAGACCACCGAGGCCGAGGTCAAGGCCTTCCTTCGGGTACTGCCGGGCGTCGTCGCCGACCTGCGCGCCACCGCCGGGGTCACCGCCCTGCTCGCCGCTGCCCCGCCAACCGGTCCGGCACCCGCGGGGCCCGGGCCGGCCGGTCCGGCACCCGGGGGGCCAGGGCCGGCCGGTCCGGCACCCGCGGGGCCCGGTCCCGCCGGTCCGGGGCTCGCGGGGCCCGGTCCGG
>JAVHWE010000358.1:0-11771 GCA_032160285.1 Micromonosporaceae bacterium
GATCAGGGCATTCAGACCGGTCCTGACTTCAAACAGTACGGCTGGAATGAGGTCGAAAGGTGACCATGAACGCGCGGACCGTCCCGGGGCTGATCACTGACATTGTCTACAGCGCCGACAAGGTCGCGAACTTGAACGATCAGCAGCTCATCGCGCGTTGCGCGGATTTCATGATCAACCGACGTTACTTTTCGGGTACGGTGGATGAGTACGCTACCGCGATTGACGCCACACTGCGGGATGGCCACATTCCAGCGCACGCACTCGAAATAAGCCAACACCACTCCGAGGCCGAGTTGTTGGACTTCCTGGCCCTCCTCAAGAAGCAACTCGATAACCGCCGTCCGTGGCCAAAACCGGCATTCGTGAAGCTTGAAACCGACCAGTGGGCAACATTTGCCAATGCAGCAGCAATCGCCCGGGTCAACCTTCCAAAGCACCGGATCGTCGGAATTCTCAATAAGGACTTCGACTCGGTTGTGGTGGGGGAACTGCGGCTGCCCGTCATGATCCTCGAGCTCCGTTCAAGCGAGGTTGTGGCTCTGATGGGCTCACTGGAGCCGCGGTCGACCGTATTCACGCTGTTACATCGCGACCGCAGAAATATGGCTGAGGAGGTCGTGTCGCACTTCTGCGAGTTCACTGGCATTCCATCGGACGCCGTCCAACCAATCACTGTGGAGTAAGGGCTCGACCGCGTGACGAAGAAGCTGGACGGCAATGCCGGTTGGTCACGGTGTTGGGGTCCCCATGAAAGAGCTCCAAGTGGCCGGTGAATGCGCCCGCGGGCACCAAGAAGTACGGGTAGCAGGACCTCGAGGCGATCGAGTGCGCCCTGCGCGAGGGAACCATTCCAACCCGCGAACGTGGGGCGAGCCGACGCTACTCAGATGAGGCTGTTGCAGTTCCCTGGACGCCTCGTCCGCCAACTCGGTGGCCGCCCTCCATGGCCGAAACCGGCCATCGTGAAGCTCCCCGTCGACGATAGACCGCCGGTGCATGCGTCGCGGAGGGGCGTGACGTAAGCGATGCCCTGAGCCGACATTGGCCGATGTAACCAGTCAACCCGAGCCGGCCAGCGCATGGCGAGCCTCGCCTATGTAATCGCCGACGATTGGGAGCGACACCCGGCCTTGCCCAGGCCCAAGGATACATCGGTGATCTTGTAGCACCCCGGCGGCAACGAAGGTGCGCCTGAGCGCTGCCCGAGGTCTTTGTCAGCCCTCCGGCGGCCGCGCCGATCAACAGTACGACACCCGGAGCCACCCGACGTGTCGACCGCGCGAGCCACCACGCGGTGTTGAATCGCGCCCCGAATACGGCGCGCCTTCACGAGGAGCCGACAGCTTGCTGTTTCTGCCCCGGATTACCGCGTCCATCACGATGAGCCTAACGGCCCTCGCCGCCGCCCATGGCACATTCGGCACCACAACGCCCGCCGATTCGGACAAGGTCACAGCCCAGGCAACCGTGAAATACGACACCGCCGTACTCGCCGACAAGCCGCTGTCCTACTGGCCGCTGGACGAGAAGTCCGGCCCCGTCCGTGACGTTACCGGACACACCGCGGCTTCCTCGGTGACCGGTGCGACCCTCGGCGTGCCCGGTGCTGCCGGCACCGCCGCGTCATTCAACGGTACGAGCCAGTACGTGCAGGTGCCGTACACGTCGGCGATGCGCCTGCCCGCCTCGTTCAGCGCGGAGGTGTGGGCGAAGCTCGCGAGCCGCCCGCAGACCGCCGGCTGGCCCACCATCTTCAGCCGTGGCGACACCACACCCGGTCATTTCGGCGGCGCCATGTGGGTATCGTCGGACAGCTCGCACACCGTCCACTTCAAGCGCAACGGCGTGGACGTCGGTACCTCCGCCGGCCTCACCTCCACCGGATACTCCCACCTCGCGTTCACCTGGAACGACACCGCGAAGCGCTGGAGCTGGTACGTCAACGGCAGCCTGAACACCAGCGGTATCGTCGCAGCACTGTCCGGTTCGGACACCGAGTCGGCGCCGCTGGCGATCGGCGCGATGCTGAACTCGGCCGGTGCCGGGCCGGTCAACCTCGGCGGTCTCGTCGTCGACGGTCTGGCGCTGTACGGCACGGTGCTGACCGCCGCGCAGGTGTCGACCCACCGTGCCGCGGCGCTGAGCACCCCGCCGACCCCGAACCCGACGCCGGCCCCGAACCCGACGCCGAAACCCACCACGCCCGGCCGGTACGTCGGTGGTGTCGCGCTCGGTGCGCTGCAGGCGTGGAACCCGCGCCGCGCGGCGGACTTCGCGGCGATCGGTGCCGCGCACGCCACCTGGGTCCGCAGCGATCTCGGCTGGGAGTACCTGGAGCCGATCAAGGGCGACTGGCGTTTCGACCAGTACGACAAGGTTGTCGCCGACGCGAAGGCCAACGGCATGCGGTACCTCGCCATCCTGCACACGGTGCCGAGTTGGGCGAACAACAACGCGGGTGACTACGGCCCGCCGACCGACCTGTCGCTGCTGACCAACTACTGCTACCGGACGGCGAAGCACTACATCCCGCTCGGCGTGACCGAGTACGAGATCGGGAACGAAATCAACCTGCCGCACCCGGGCTGGACGCCGAACGGCACCACCTACGCCAAGAAGTACCTACTGCCCTGCGTTTCCGGGCTGCGCAAGGCGGCCGCCGAGCTGAACGCGACACCCACCATCGTGTTCGGGTCACTGGCGCCGACGGACTGGACCGGCGGCGCCAACCAGGCGACGTTTCTGACCGACGCGTACAACAACGGCGCCAAGGGCATGTTCGACGCGATCGGCTGGCACCCCTACACCGGCTCCGACGCGCCGGCCGAAAGTGTCCACATGAACGGCGATCCGGGTCAGCTCAACACCATCATGGCCGCGCACGGCGACGGGGCGAAGAAGGTCTGGGCCACCGAGTACGGTGCGCCGACCGGTGGACCCAACTCGGTCAGCGAGTCCGCGCAGGCCGCCATGGTCGCCAGTTCCCTGTCGGTGTGGTATTCGAAGCCGTACGCCGGCCCGCTGTTCTGGTACTCCGGCCGCGACACCGGCACCTCGACCAGCGACCGCGAGGAGCACTTCGGCTTCCTGCGCTTCGACGGTTCGAAGAAGCCGGCGTACGCGGCGATGTCGGCGGTGCTGACCCGGTAGGGCCACTCATCCCGGAGTTCCGAGGTTGCGGACGTGGGTGGCGGGCCGGGAGGCCGCCACCCACGGTGTGCTGAGGGCCGTCCGGTTCACACCAGCTCGTCGAGCGCGACGCCCGGGTCGGCCAGCCTCACCGGGTCAACCGCGGTACCGGCGAACCCGGCCCGGATCAGCGGCCGGAGCTGATCCTGCACGTCCCAGACGTTGACGTTCATCCCGGCGAGCACCCGGCCGCCGGACACCCAGAACGCGATGAACTCCCGCCCCGGAACGTCACCCCGAAACACCACCCGGTCGTACCCGCCGGGCTCGACGCAGCCGGAGTACTCCATGCCGACGTCGTACTGGTCGCTGTAGAAGTACGGCAGGTTGTCGAAGACGACCGGGCGGCCGAGCATCGCCTTCGCCGCGGCCGGCCCGCCGTCGAGCGCGTTGGCCCAGTGCTCGACCCGGATCCGCCGACCGAGCAGCGGGTTGTCGGCCGACGCGACGTCGCCGCAGGCGTAGATGTCCGGGTCGGAGGTCCGCAACCCGGCGTCCACCACGATGCCGTCGTCGACGGCGAGACCGGCGTTCTCGGCGAGTTCGGCACTGGGTCGCACACCGATACCGACGATGGCGAGGTCGGCCGACAGGTCGGTACCGTCGGCCAGCCGTACCGCGGTGAGCTGGCCGCCGCTGTCGGCGAAGCCGGTCACCTCGACGCCGACGCGGAACTCGACGCCGTTGGCGCGGTGCAGATCCGCGTACATCCCGGCCAGTTCGTCGCCGAGCACCCGGCGCAGCGGGAGCGGATCCCGGGCCACGACGGTGACCTCGGCGCCGTAGGACCGGGCGGCGGCCGCCGTCTCCAGGCCGATCCAGCCGGCGCCGACGATGACCACCCGGCGGCTGCGGGGCAGATGGTCGAGCAGCGAGTCGGCTTCGGTGAAGGTACGCAGGTACCGCACGGCGGTCAGCTCGGCACCGGGTACGCCGAGGGTGCGGACCCGGCAGCCGGTGGCCAGCAGCAGCTTGTCGTAGTGCAGCGGCTCGACCCCGTCGAGCGTCACGGTGTGCCGGGCCGGGTCCAGTTCGGTGGCGCGCACGCCGAGGACCAGCTCGACGTCATGGTCGGCGTACCAGGTCGCCTCGTGCACGAACGCCTGGTCGCGCGCCTGCTTACCGATCAGGTACCCCTTCGACAGCGGCGGCCGCTCGTACGGGCGGTCGGTCTCCTCGCCGACCAGTACCACGCGGCCCGCGAAGCCCTCCGCGCGTAGCGTCTCGGCCGCCTTGGCGCCGGCCAGCCCCGCTCCCACGATCACGAATGTGCGCTCGTCAGCCATGCCGTCCATGCTCTCCCGATCGTCGACGTTGGTGGACCGTCACGGGTGGACAGGGCCACCCGACGGCCGTGCGGGGAGGAGTGAACCGTGCCAGGTTATCGCGGCCGGATCGGTGAGGCTGGCCACCTGGTCGATCACCACCCGCAGCCGCGCCGCGTCGTCGGGCGCGGCCCGCCACAACGGCGCGAACACCGCGTCGAGCGGGTCCGGGGCGCGCAGCGCGAGCTCCGCGACCAGTTCCCGCAGGATCTCCTGCTGCCGGTCCCGCCAGGCTCCGACGCCCGGCCGGCGCATCACGTACCGCAGCGCGAGTCCCTTGAGCAGCGCGCACTGCACCGCGGACAGCCGGGGTACGACCAGGTCGGCGGCGTACCGCCGCAGCGGGCGCTCGGAGTACCCGGCGCGGGTGGCGTCGACCGCGGCCGCCACGAACCGGCCGGTCAGCACGCTGGTCACCCGCTTGAGCGCGACCTGGGCGCCGTGACTGCCGTCGTAGTGCTCCAGCGGGTCGAACACCGGGTCGGTGATCAGCTCGTCGAGCACCACCCGGAGGTCGGCCGGTGTCTCGGCGGAGTAGGCCAGCGCCACGTCGGCGCAGAGCGCGGCGCGCTCGTCGGCGTCCTTGCGGAGCAGGCCGACCGGCACATAGCCGCCGTACACCCCGTCCTCGACGTCGTGTACCGAGTAGGCCACGTCGTCGGCCCAGTCCATGACCTGTGCCTCCAGGCACCGGCGGGTGTCCGGAGCACCGGCGCGCAGCCAGGCGAAGACCGTGACGTCGTCGGGGTACACCCCGAACTTGCGCTGCCCGGGGCCGCGCGGCCACGGGTACTTGGCCGTGGCGTCGAGGCTGGCCCGGGTGAGGTTGAGGCCGGCGGACGCGCCGGTACCGTCGACGACCTTCGCCTCGAGCCGGGAGATCACCCGCAGCGTCTGGGCGTTGCCCTCGAAGCCGCCACACGGCTGGGCCATCGTGTCCAGGGCCTGCTCGCCGCTGTGCCCGAACGGCGGGTGGCCGAGGTCGTGCGCGAGGCCGGCGGTGTCGACGACGTCGGGGTCGCAGCCGAGCCGACCGCCCATCTCGCGGGCGATCTGCGCGACCTCCAGGGAGTGCGTCAGGCGGGTACGCAGGAAGTCGTCGCCACCGGCGGTATGCACCTGCGTCTTCGTGGCGAGCCGTCGGAACGCGGCCGAGTGCAGCACCCGCGCCCGGTCCCGCTCGAACGGGCTCCGCCAGCCGGCACCGGCCGGTCGGGACGGATCCTTGGTCTGCTCCACGACGAACCGCTCGGCGTCCTGATCACCCACCAATCGAGCCTAACGGTCGGGCGCGCCGCCGGAGGTCGCCTCGACCGGCGGCGGCGGTTGGTGCATCGCGGCGATCGCCGGGGACAGGACCACCTTCACCGCGGCCGCGATCGGGATCGCCATCAACGCGCCTACCACCCCGAGCACGCTGCCGCCGATCAGCGCGACCAGCAGCACCGCCACCGACGACAGGTCCACGGTGTTGCGGAGCACCCGCGGCGCGATCAGGTAGTTCTCCACCTGCTGATAGACGAGGAAGAAGACCACCACGATGACGCCGCCCGGAAAGACGTCGACGGTGAAGAAGGTGACCAGCGTGGCCAGCGCCGCCCCGAGGGTCGCGCCGACAAGCGGGATCAGGTCGGCGAGCGCCACCGTGATGGCCAGTGGCAGCGCGAACGGCACCCGGACCAGTTCCAGGCAGATGAACGTCGACACCCCGGCGAAAAGCGAAATGATCAAGTTCCCGATCATGTACGCGCCGACCTTGTCCACGACAACGTTGATGATCTCAGCGACCTGGGGACGGCGCCGGTGCGGGAACAGGCGCACCAGGCCGCGCCGCATTCTCGGCATGTCGGCCATGAAGTAGATGCTCAGCACCAGCACGGTGACCGTCGACAGCACCGCGCCGAAAAACTTCTGGACGAAGCCGACCGCGCCGCCCGCGATCTTCCCCGGCAGGCTCGTGGCGGCCGCGGTCAGCCGCTCGGTCAGGTTGTACCGGTCACTGAGTTCCCGGTAGGCCCTCGACTCCGCCGTCAGCCGCCGCAGGTACCCCGGCAGGTCGCCGATGAGCCGGCTGCCCTGATCCACCAGGGGCGGGACGACCGACCAGACGAACGCGGCGAAGAGGATGAGGCCGACCAGGATCACGATCGTCACCGCGTACGACCGGCGCAGCCCCTTCCTGATCAACCAACGGACGGCCGGGTCGAGACTGACCGCGACGAACAGCGCGATCACGACCAGGACCAGGATCGAGCGGACCGCGTACAGCAGGTACGCCGTGACCAGAACCGTCAGGACGCCAACGGTCGCCGCCGCGGCCCAGCGCAGCACCAGCGTCGCCGGCACCCGGGTGGCCGCCGTCGGTGGCTCGGCCGTCGAATCAACACCGGCCGACCCGAGCGGCCGATCACCGGCCGACCCGGGTGCCCGGTCGACGGTCTCCGCCGGTCCGGGTCGCGCCTGATCTTCCATCGCCATAACGCAAACCATGCCAGTCGATCACGTACGTGTCCACGGCACCGCTCTCGCGGCGGCCTTCTTTGCCGCGCCGGTCGCACCCGACGCGGCAAAGAGGGCCGGTGAGCCGGTGTGCTGCCACGATGGTGGCGTCAACCGGTCCGCCACCGCATCAGCGGCTGTCCGAGCCCTCCGTGGCCACGGCTGCCCGGCCGGCCTCCAGCCGGGCCACCGGGACCCGGAACGGCGAGCAGGAGACGTAGTCCAGGCCGACCTCGTGGAAGAAATGGACCGAGTCCGGGTCACCGCCGTGCTCGCCACAGACCCCGATCTGCAGGTCCGGCCGGGCCGCCCGACCCTCCTCCACCGCGATCCGGACCAGCCGCCCGACCCCGTCGACATCGATCGACTCGAACGGCGAAACCCCGAAAATGCCCAGATCCAGGTACCGGGAGAAGAACGCGCCCTCGACGTCGTCGCGGGAGAAGCCCCATCCCATCTGGGTCAGATCGTTGGTACCGAAGGAGAAGAATTCGGCCGCGTGCGCGATCTGCCCGGCGGTCAACGCCGCCCGCGGTACCTCGATCATGGTGCCGATCAGAGTGTGCACCTGGGTACCGGTCTCCTCGGCGACCTGACGCAGCACCTGCTCGGCCTCCGCGCGTACCGTCTCCAACTCCTGGACGGCGCCGACCAGCGGCACCATCACCTCCGGCCGGGGATCGCCGCCGCCCTTGCTGACCTCGGCGGCCGCCTCGGCAATCGCCCGGACCTGCATCGCGAACAGGCCACCGATCACCAGCCCGAGGCGCACCCCGCGCAGCCCCAGCATCGGGTTCTGCTCGTGCATCCGGCGTACCGCGGTGAGCAGCACACCGTCGCGGCCCGGGTCCTCGCCGCGGGACTCGGCGACCGCCACCTTCGCGGTCAACTCCTCCAGCGAGGGCAGGAACTCGTGCAACGGCGGATCGATCAGCCGTACCGTCACCGGCAGGCCGTCCATGGCCCGGAAGATGTCGATGAAATCGGCGCGCTGCAACGGCAGTAGCGCGTCGAGCGCGGCCTGCCGCTCGTCGCCGGTGTTGGCCAGGATCAGCCGCTCGACGAGTTCGCGCCGGTCGCCGAGGAACATGTGCTCGGTGCGGCACAGCCCGATACCCTCGGCACCGAACCGCCGGGCGCGGGCCGCGTCCTCGCCGGTGTCGGCGTTGGTCCACACCCCCAGCCGGCGGGCCGAGTCGGCGTGCGCGATGAGCCGGTGTACGGCGGCGACCAGCGGATCCGCGTCGACGGAGACCTTGCCCTCGAAGTACTGCACGACCGGCGACGGCTGCACGGCGACCTCGCCGAGGTAGATCTTGCCGCTGGTGCCGTCGATGGAGATGACGTCCCCCTCGGACACGGTCACGTCGCCGATGGTGAACTTGCGGGCGCGCACGTCGACCTCGAGCGCCTCGGCGCCGCACACGCAGGTCTTGCCCATGCCCCGGGCCACCACCGCGGCGTGGGAGGTCTTTCCGCCGCGGCTGGTCAGGATCCCCTGGGAGGCGATCATGCCCGGCAGGTCGTCGGGGTTGGTCTCCCGGCGTACCAGAATGATCTTTTCGCCTGTTGCGCCGCGCTCGGCGGCGCGGGCGGAGTCGAAGACGGCCCGGCCCACCGCGGCACCGGGCGAGGCGGCGACGCCCTTCGCGATCGGCGACAGCTTCCCGTCGGTGGTGAAGGTCGGGAACATCAGCTGCGCGAGCTGGGCGCCGTTGACCCGGTTGAGGGCCTCGTCGGTGTCGATGACCCCCTCGTCGAGGAGCTGGGTCGCGATCACGAACGCGGCGGCCGCGGTCCGCTTGCCCACCCGGGTCTGCAGCATCCACAGCTTGCCGCGCTCGATGGTGAACTCGATGTCACACAGGTCCTTGTAGTGGCGCTCCAGCGTCGCCATGTTCGCCATGAGCTGGTCGAAGCTGGCCTTGTCCAGGCCCTCCAGGTCCTGCAGCGGCATGGTGTTGCGGATGCCCGCGACCACGTCCTCGCCCTGGGCGTTGGCCAGATAGTCGCCGTACACGCCACGTTCGCCGGTGGACGGGTCACGGGTGAAGGCCACCCCGGTGCCCGAGTCGGAGCCGAGGTTGCCGTAGACCATCGTGACCACGTTGACCGCCGTACCGAGGTCGGTCGGGATCCGCTCCTGCCGGCGGTACAGGATGGCGCGGTCGGCGTTCCACGAGTCGAAGACCGCCCGGATCGCGAGGTCGAGCTGTTCGCGCGGGTCCTGCGGGAAGTCGCGGCCGGTGTGCGTGGAGAAGATCTTCTTGTACTCGTCCACCAGCGCGGACAGGTCACCGGCGTCCAGGTCGAGGTCGTTGTGGGTGTTCTTGGCCCGCTTGACCGCCTCCAGGGCACTTTCGAACGCTTCGCCCGGCACCTCGCACACGGTCTTCCCGAACATCTGGATCAACCGGCGGTACGAGTCCCAGGCGAAGCGTTCGTTGCCGCCGCCCTGCCGGATCAGGCCGTGCACGCTGGTGTCGTTCAGGCCGACGTTCAGCACGGTCTCCATCATGCCCGGCATCGAGAACTTGGCGCCCGACCGCACCGACACGAGCAGCGGGTCGTCGGCGTCGCCGAGCCGCTTGCCCATCTGCTCCTCCAGGCGGCGCAGGTGCTCGCTGACTTCGGCGGACAGCTCCGCGGGCTCGGCGCCCTCATTGAGGTAGACCTTGCACGCCTCGGTGGTGATAGTGAAACCGGGCGGTACCGGAAGCCCGATGTTGGTCATCTCAGCCAGATTCGCACCCTTACCGCCGAGAAGATCCTTGAGGTTCCGATTGCCCTCTGCAAAGTCGTATACGTATTTCGCCGACACCTGCGCCACGCTTGCCTCCTGAGGCCCCAATATGGTCAGGGAATATACCGAAGCTGTGTCCTGCGCCAGCGGGCGGTCACGACGATGGGAGCCCTCCAGTACGTCAGCCTGTGGCGACAGTACAGCGCGGGAAAGTCCGCCTCGTCCCTCGGGCACCCCTTACGGCGTTCGCCCTGATACGCACGCGGAGGGGTGTCCACGCCTTGCCGCCGATCGCGTCGGCATGATCGACGCGATCGAGATCAGCCGCCCGAGTCCGAGAGCTCAGCGCCGTTGGGCACGTCGTCGGCTTCGGGGTTGGCCAGCCAGTCGTAGGGTAGGGCGACCCGGGCCGGCGCGTTGATCCGCCCGCGCGGTCGGCCAAGTACGTCAGGCGGGAATGGCGCGCCCGCGTCGAGGTCGCCGAGTAGGTCGTCCAGCTCGGCCAAAGTGTTGATCATCGCCAGTCGGCGACGCGTTTCGCCTCCGACCGGAAACCCCTTCAGGTACCAGGCCACGTGCTTACGGAAGTCGGCGCAGCCGTGCCGCTCGTCGTCGAAGCCCTCGACGAGCAGGTGAGCGTGGCGTCGCATGATCGACGCGACCTCGCCGAGGGCCGGCATCAGCCGCTCGGCCCGACCGTCGAACGCGGCCGCCAGGTCGGCGAACAGCCACTGCCGCCCCAGGCAGCCCCGCCCCACCACGACCCCGTCGACGCCGGTCTCGGCGACCATCCGCAGCGCGTCGTCGGCCTCCCAGATGTCGCCATTGCCGAGTACCGGCACATCCAGGGCGGCCTTCAACGCGGCGATCGCCGCCCAGTCCGCCCGCCCGGAGTACCGCTGCGCGGCGGTGCGCCCGTGCAGGGCCACCGCGGCGACCCCGGCATCCTGCGCGATCCGCCCGGCCCGCAGGTAGGTGAGATGGTCACCGTCGATACCCATGCGCATCTTGACGGTGACCGGCACCGCCCCGCCCGCCGCGTCAACCGCCGCCCGCACGATCCGCTCGAACAGCCGCCACCGCCATGGCAGCGCCGCGCCGCCGCCCTTGCGGGTCACCTTCGGTACGGGGCAGCCGAAGTTCAGGTCGATGTGATCGGCTAAATCACGCTCTACGACAATTCGCACCGCGTTGGCGGTGACATCGGGATCGACACCGTAGAGCTGCAGGCTGCGGGGCCGCTCGTCGTCTTCGAACGCGATCATCTTGAGCGTCTTCGGGTTTCGCTCGACGAGCGCCACGGTCGTGATCATCTCGCAGACATACAGCCCGCCGCCCTGCTCCCGACACAACCGCCGGAACGCCTTGTTCGTGATCCCGGCCATCGGGGCCAGCACCACCGGCGGCCACACCTCGTGCGGCCCAAGCCGCAGTGGGCGCACGGCCGGCGGCGCGAGCGTCGGCGCGGCGGTGTCGGTCACGCCCTCGAGGATGTCACGCCCAGCCGGAGCGCCCACCAACCGGGCGACACCATCCCCATCTGTCGCATCCCGGCGGGAGCAATGCACCCGTCTGCGAGACGCTAACCTTGCGCGCTGTCATGTCGGTGGAGCTCTTCAACGATCTCAGTCAGCAGGAACTGGACCTTGGCGTCGATCGCCCAGCCCTGATAGACACTCTCGACCAGATCGAGCCCTTCCTCCACAGTGCTGAACCCGACCAGCCGGTAGAGCAACATGATGTCCTCCGCATCGCTTTCCACCCGCGAGGCAAACAGCTTCATCGCGAGTAGATACCGCGGCGACGCCACGTCAACGGTGAGAGAGTCGCTGGAGTAAAAGCGCTCGGCGTCCAGGTCCTTTCCCGGCAGAAAGCCCTTGACGGCATCGTTGAGCCAGTCCACAGCCAATCCCCTGCGCCCGGCAACGACGGCGGCCGCTTGGCGGACCACGTCGGTCGGTAGGAAAACGGCATCCAGGTCCCGGGTGGACCGCGCTTGGTCGTATGCCACC
>JAVHWE010000503.1:0-15845 GCA_032160285.1 Micromonosporaceae bacterium
GCTGCGGCGCGGCGACTACGACGTGCTGGTCGGCATCAACCTGCTGCGGGAGGGCCTAGACCTGCCCGAGGTGAGCCTGGTCGCGATCCTCGACGCGGACAAGGAGGGCTTCCTTCGCTCGGGGACCAGCCTGGTGCAGACCATCGGCCGGGCCGCCCGCAACGTCTCGGGTCAGGTCATCATGTATGCGGACAAGATGACGCCGTCGATGACGCACGCGATCGGGGAGACCAACCGGCGGCGTGCCAAGCAGGTTGAGTACAACACCGCGCACGGCGTCGACCCGCAGCCGCTGCGCAAGAAGATCCACGACATTCTCGACGACATCTACCGGGAGGCCGACGACACGGAGGGGGCGCTCGGCCACGGTTCGGGCGGCTCGATCGTCGGTGGGGGTGGCCGGCAGATGTCGCGGGGCAAGGCACCGGTGCCGGAGACCCGCAGTCGGGGGCGCGGCGCATCCGCGAGGCCGGCTCCGGCCGGGATGGCCCGGTCCGAGCTGGCCACCCTGATCCAGGAGCTCAACGACCAGATGCTCGGCGCCGCGCGGGACCTGCAGTTCGAGGTCGCCGCGCGGATCCGCGACGAGATCAGGGACCTGAAGAAGGAGCTTCGCGGAATGGACGTCGCCGGCGTCCGCTGAGCCGATGGGACCGGACGGTCAGACCGACACGTCGGTGAAGTGCTCCACCCTCGGCGCGCCGTCGAAGTACGGGCCGATGAGCTGGCGCCACCGGGTGAACCGGTCGGTGGCGCGAAAATTGTCCAGGTGGGCGTCGACAGAGTCCCACTCGACCAGCAGCACGAACCGCGTGGCGGTCTCGACGCCGCGGGTCATCCGGATCGACCGGCAACCGGGCGTCGTGGCCAGGATCGGGTACGCCTTGGCGTACGCGGCGATGAACTCGTCCTCGCACCCGTCCTGTACGTCGATCAACCCCACCTCAAGCACCATCCCCGCAGACTGTCACGGCCCACCTGACCGATTTGACCGACCCCCCTCGCACTCGCCGGGATCGTAGGGAAGAATGGGCGCCACAAGGAGGGGAGTATTCCCTCGCGACGATGTCGTCAACACGGCGCCCAGGCCCTCGGGCTGCCGGCGCCCGGCGTCGCCGGTCGCCGGAGCCACCGGCGGCGGGAGAGACCTCCGGAGTCACTAGCCGCATGCCGTCGTGCGCGGACGTCGGTCCGAGCGCACCGGTGTGCTGTGTCTACCGGAGGACATAGGTATGAACGTCGCGGGCTCGACCTGGGCACTCACCCTGATCGGCCTTCTCGCGCTCCTGCTGTTCGACCTGGCGATCGTCGGCCGCCGGCCGCACGAGCCGACGCTGCGCGAATGCGTCCTCTGGGTCATTTTCTACGTGGGCCTCGCCGGCCTCTTCGGCCTCGGGCTGTGGACGCTGGCCGGCGTCGACTACGCCAGCCAGTTCGTCGCCGGCTGGGTCACCGAGTACAGCCTGTCGGTCGACAACCTCTTCGTCTTCGTGATCATCATGGCCCGTTTCGCCGTGCCACGGACCGCGCAGCAGAAGGTGCTGCTGGTCGGCATCGTGCTGGCGCTGGTGATGCGCGGCGCGTTCATCGCCGTCGGTGCGGCCGCGATCAGCCGCTTCGACTGGGTCTTCTACCTGTTCGGGGCGTTCCTGGTGTACACGGCGGTTCGGCTGGCGAGCGGCGGGGGCGGCAACGACGGGGCGGACTTCCGGGAGAACGCGGTCACCCGCTGGACCCGCCGGGTGCTGCCGCTGTCCGACCGGTACAACAACGCGCACATGACCATCCGCGCCGGCGGTCGGCGCATGCTCACCCCGATGCTGATCGTGATGATCGCGATCGGTACCACCGACCTCATCTTCGCGCTCGACTCGATCCCGGCGATCTTCGGGCTGACCCAGGAGCCGTACCTGGTCTTCACCGCCAACGTGTTCGCCCTGATGGGCCTGCGGCAGCTGTACTTTCTGATCGGGGGGCTGCTCAACCGGCTGTTGTACCTGTCACTGGGCCTGTCGGTGGTGTTGGGCTTTATCGGCGTGAAACTCGGGCTCGAGGCGCTGCACGCCAACAACGTCCCGTTCATCAACGGCGGCGAGCCGGTCGGCTGGGCGCCCGCGGTGTCGACCGAGGTCTCGCTGGCCGTCATCCTCGGTACTCTCGCGCTCACCACGGTCGCCAGCCTGCTCAGATCGCGCCGGATGGCCCGCCGGTCGCTCGTCGGCCTGACGACCGCGCCCGGCCCGCTGACCGGCGGCCCCGACGGGCCGGTCGACCGGGCCGCGGACCGGTGACCATCAGGTCGGGTACGAGCGGCGGCGCGCCATCCGCTCCCGTTCCTTCTGGTCGAGGCGCACCTTGCGCAGCCGTACCGCGACCGGGGTGACCTCGACGCACTCGTCCTCGCGGCAGAACTCCAGCGCCTGCTCCAGGGAGAGCTTGCGCGGTGGGATGAGCTTCTCGGTCTCGTCGCTGGACGAGGCCCGCATGTTGGTGAGCTTCTTCTCCTTGGTGATGTTGACGTCCATGTCGTCGGCCCGGGAGTTCTCACCGACCAGCATGCCCTCGTACACCTCGGTGGTCGGCTCGACGAACAGGGAGCCGCGCTCCTGGAGGTTCATCATCGCGAACGGGGTGGCCACCCCGGAGCGGTCCGCGACGAGCGAACCGGTGGCGCGGGTCCGCAGTTCACCGAACCACGGTTCGTAGCTTTCGAACACGTGGTGCAGGATGCCGGTCCCCCGGGTGTCGGTCAGGAACTCGGTCCGGAAGCCGATCAGCGCCCGGGCCGGCACCAGCCACTCCATCCGCACCCAACCGGTACCGTGGTTGA
The DNA here is from genome assembly GCA_032160285.1 of Micromonosporaceae bacterium. GTDB lineage: Bacteria > Actinomycetota > Actinomycetes > Mycobacteriales > Micromonosporaceae > Planosporangium. Next base: position 2,831 of record JAVHWE010000503.1, read on the forward strand.
CCATCTGCTCCATCCGGCCCTTGCGGGTGGCGAGCAGTTGGGTGATCGCCCCGAGGTACTCCTCCGGTGCGTCGATGGTGAGCCGCTCGACCGGCTCGAACAGCTTGCCGTCGACCTCGCGGGTGACCACCTGCGGCTTGCCGACGGTCAGCTCGTAGCCTTCGCGGCGCATCTGTTCGACCAGGATGGCCAGCGCCAGCTCGCCACGGCCCTGTACCTCCCAGGTGTCCGGCCGTTCGGTGGGCAGAATGCGCAGCGAGACGTTGCCGACCAGTTCCCGTTCGAGGCGGTCCTTCACCAGCCGGGCGGTCACCTTGGCGCCCTTGACGCGGCCGGCCAGCGGCGAGGTGTTGGTACCGATCGTCATCGAGATCGCCGGCTCGTCCACCGTGATGCGCGGCAGTGGACGGGGGTCGTCGGCGTCCGCGAGGGTATCGCCGATCATGATCTCCGAGATGCCGGCCAGCGCGATGATGTCGCCGGGTCCGGCCTGCTCGGCCGGCTTGCGCTCGAGCCCGTACGTCATCAGCAGCTCGGAGATGCGGACCCGGTCGATTGCCCCGTTCTCCCGGCACCAGGCCACCGTCTGACCCTTGCGGATGGTGCCCTCGCGGACCCGGCACAGCGCGATGCGGCCCAGGAACGGCGACGCGTCCAGGTTGGTGACGTGGGCCTGCAACGGGGCGTCCTCGTGGTACGCCGGGGCGGGAATCGTGTCGAGCAGGCTCTGGAACAGCGGCTTGAGGTTGTCGGAGTCGGGGTGGCCACCGTCGGCCGGCTGGGTCAGCGAGGCCTGCCCGTCCCGGGCGCAGGCGTACACGATGGGGAACTCGATCTGCGCCTCGTCGGCGTCGAGGTCGAGGAACAGCTCGTACGTGTCGTCCACGACGTCCTTGATGCGCGCGTCCGGCCGGTCCACCTTGTTGATCACCACGATGATCGGCAGCCGGGCCTTCAACGCCTTGCGCAGCACGAACCGGGTCTGCGGCAGCGGCCCCTCGCTCGCGTCGACCAGCAGCAGGACGCCGTCGACCATGGTCAGGCCGCGTTCGACCTCACCCCCGAAGTCGGCGTGGCCGGGGGTGTCGATGATGTTGATCGTGACGGCCGCACCGTCAGCCGGTTGGTAGAGGACCGCGGTGTTCTTCGCCAGGATCGTGATGCCCTTTTCCCGCTCCAGGTCCATGGAGTCCATGACCCGGTCGCCCATCTCGGCCCGGGAGTGCCAGCCACCGGACTGCCGCAGCATGGCGTCGACCAGGGTGGTCTTCCCGTGGTCGACGTGGGCGATGATCGCGACGTTGCGGAGGTCGGAGCGGGTCTGCATACCCCCTATCTTCCCCAACGGGGGACCGTCGCGGGCGGCGGGGCGGGATTCGGGAATATTGCCCGGTCCGCCCGACGGTCAGTCCGGCCAGTCGCCGGTGAGCCTGCGGACGCCGGCCGCGCCGCCACGGTCCACCGCCGCCTTCACCACGGCGAAGATCGCCCCCTGGACGGCGGCCGCGGCGAGCACCTCACCCCAGCCGTAGTCCTGGGAGGTGGCGTCGGGCGCCTCGGCTTCGCCGGCCACTGCCTTCCAGACCCGCTTGAACACCATGCCGGCCAGGATGCCGCCGGCTATCCCGAACGCCATTCCGAGCGGCTTGTACAGCATCTTTTTCAAGAGTCCCCCTCTGCTTGCCCCGTCATGGATCAGCGGTTTCGCCGCCAGCGCACAAACAACGCGAGCGCGGCGACCGACCCGGCCACCACCGCCAGCGGAACCGGATTGTCGCGGGCCGCGGCGCCGGCGCGGATGGCGAGTTGCCGGGTCCGCCGCGGCGCGTCGGCGGCCGCCGACCGCGCCTGGACGGCGGCCGTACGCAGACCGTCGCGGACCCGGGCGCGGGCGTCGTCGGCGGTCTCCTGGAGTCTGGCCTTCACATCCACCTTGGCGGCGAGCGCCTGCACCGTCTCGCCGAGCGCGGCGCGGGTCTGTTCGATGTCCGCCCGTAGATCGGGCGCGTCACCGGTCATCGTTGCCCCCTGTCCTTAACCGCCTCGGTGACGGTGTCGATGTCTTCCTTCACGCTGTCGACCGCCTGCCGCGGTACCGGCGGGCTGGCCCGCTTGAGCTGTACCCGGCCGATCACCATCATCAACCCGGCTGTCAGCAGCAGCGCGCCGGTCACGATCAGGCAGGCCAACCACGCCGGCAGGACCAGCGCCAGCGCCAGGACGGCCGTCGCCAGCAGACCGGCCACGGCGTAGACGACGAGAAGGCCGGCGCCGCTGAACAGGCCGATGCCGATACCGACGTGCTTGCCCTTGCGGGTCAGTTCGCCCTGGGCCAGCCGTAGCTCGTCGCGCAGCAGGCGGGATGCCTGTTCGGCGGCCAGCTTCACCAGCTCCGCCGTCGATCGATCGGCCAGCGGACGGGTGGTCCGCGCGTCCTCGATCAGGTCCGTCATCCTCGTTCCTCTCCGACCCGTGCCGATCAAGCCAAGCACCTGATGGGCCCGTAGCTGAATCCTTCCCCGGGGCGGGTGTCGCCAATCCCGGAAACCGGCCGGCGATCGGGAATCTGGATGCGCCGCCGGCCTTCGTTGAGAATGTCACGTCGCGATCACGCTGTGATCACATGGCGGCTCATCGTTCGGTGCGGTCCTCCATCTCCCACGCGTGGTCGAGGGCGTGCCAGGCGATCCGGCGGGCCGCGTACCGCGTAGGCCAGCCGTTGCGAACCGGCGGCGTCCCGTCGGACCCGCGGCGTAGCACCCCGGTGACCGCCTGGCGCAGCGCGGCGATCGCCGCGTGGTCGTCGATCGCCATCAGCCGGTGCTTGATGCCGAGCTTGCGGGCGTACGCCGTGTCCGAGGCGATGACATGGTCGATCATCTTGTCCCGGTCCCGGCCGCCCCCGCGCGGACCCTTCCGCAGCTGCTCGGGTGCGGCGGCGGCGATCCGGTCGAAGGACTGCCACGAGGCCACGACCAGGTCCGCCATCGCCTCGGCGGCATCGGTGTCCAGCGGATCGGTGTCCGCGGTGGCGAACTGCTCGGGTACCCCGAAGTCGGTTGACGCGGACCCGGGCAGCCGCTCGACCACCGTGAAGGTGTCGCCGGCGTCGGCCGGGAACGCCAGGCCGGCCTGCCTGGCCACCGGTGCGTACCGCGGCGCGTAGCCGGCCAGCACGTCGAGGGCGGCCTCCTCGCTGCGCCCGGATCGGCACCAGCCCGGCCAGCCGAGGGCGCACGCGAACACCCGCGTCTTGCCGAGCTCGACATAGACGGCTGTCGTCATCGCGTCCTCGTTCCGGTTCGAGCGGTGGCGTCGACCCTAACGGCGCCGGCTGACAAGGCCGACCTCGGGTTTGGACCGGCCGGGACCTGGCGGCGCCGGCTGACAACGCCCGCCTCAGGTTTCGACCAGGCCGGTACGCACCGCGTACAGCGCCGCCTGGGTCCGGTCGGCGACACCGAGCTTGGTGAGGATCGCGCTGACGTGCGTTTTCACCGTCTTTTCGGCCATGCCTAGCTGGCGGGCGATCTCCCGGTTGGCCCGGCCGTGGGCGATCTCGACGAGTACCTCCCGCTCCCGCCCGGTCAGGCGGACCGCGGGCGGGTTCCGATCGGCAGAGCCGGCAGAGCCGGCAGAGCCGGCAGAGCCGGCGTGACCGGCAGACCCGGCATGACCGGCAGAGCCGGTACGGGCGTCCGCGGTGTCGGCGGCGGTGAGCAGGCGGGCGACGTCCGGGTGCAGCAGGACGTGACCCGCGTGGACGGCCCGGATCGCGGCGGCCAGTGCCGGCGGATCGATGTCCTTGTAGACGTACCCGGCGGCACCGGCGCGGACCACCGGCCCGACGGCGGCGGGCTCGTTGAAACTGGTGATCACCAGTACCCGGGTCGAACAGCCCGCGGCCCGCAACCCGCGCAGCGCGGCGACCCCGTCGGCACCGGGCTTCCGCAGGTCGAGCAGCATCACATCCGGGTTCAGGTCGATGGCCGCGGCCACTGCGGCCTCGCCGTCGGCCGCCTCGCCCACTACGGCCAGGTCGTCCTGAAGGTCGAGGAACGCGCGCAGGCCCTGTCGGACGACCGGATGGTCGTCGACGACCAGTACCCTGATCGGCTCAGCCACCGGTCGGTACCTCCAGCCGGATCGTGGTCGGTCCGCCCGGCCGCGACAGCACCTGGAGCCGGCAACCGGCCGCGCGGGCGCGCTCGCGCATCGAGGCCAGCCCGAGCCGGCGCGACGGTTCGGCCGGGTCGAAGCCCCGTCCGTCATCGGCGACGGTGAGGACCACCGTGCCGTCGGCGGTACGCAGCTCGATGTCGACCCGGTACGGTGCGCCGTGGCGCAGGGCGTTGTGCATCGCCTCCTGGGCGATCCGGTACGCCGCCTCCTCCCGGATCGCGGGGAGCCGGGGCACCGGTTCGCCGACGAACCGGACCGTCGGGGCGTGTACCCGGTCGAGCAGGTCGGCCTGCTTGCGCAGGGCCACGTCCAGTCCGTCGCCGGCCAGGTCCGCCGGCAGCAGCCCGACCACGACCGCGCCCAGCTCCGCGGTGGCCTCCGCGGCCAGCCGGCGTATCGTGTCCACCTGCTCCGCCGCCCGTACCGGATCGCGGGGGAGCAGGGCGGCCGCGGCGTCGGCGGTCAACCGCAGGCTGAACAGCTTCTGCGTCACCGCGTCGTGCAACTCGCGGGCGATGCGCTTGCGTTCCTCCACGATGGACAATTCCCGACCGCGTTCGTACAGGCCGGCGTTCACCAGTGCGATCGCGGCGTGCCCGGCAAGCAGCCCGAGCAGCTCTTCGTCGTCTTCGGTGAAGCCGCCGTCCTTGTTGGCCAGAAACAACGAGCCCAAGATCTGCCCGCCGTCGATGATCGGTACGCCGAGGAAGTCGGTCAGCACCGGATGGGCGGCGGGCCACCAGCCGAAGTCGGGATGGGCGCGGACGTCCGCCAGGCGCACCGGGTGGGGATCCCGCATCATCATCCCGAGCAGGCCGTGCTGGCGGGGTACCGGGCCGATCGCCTGCCACTGTTCGTCGCTGATGCCGTCGGCCAGGAAGTCGGCGAAGGCGCCGTTGGCGTCGGGCACGCCCAGTGCCGCGTACCGCGCGCCGAGCAGCCGTCGCGCCGACGTGACGATCGTCTGCAGGACCTGGTGTACCGACCGGTGCGCGGTGACGGCGAGGACCGCGGCGCTCACCTCGCGCAGTTCGTCACGATCACACCCGCCCATACCTGCACGGTACCCACCTCGCGTCGAAGCCGGATCCGCCTCGCGCCCACGGCGTCGGAGTGCCAGCCCGGTCCAGTAACCCCCGACCGTCCATCGGATCCCCCCTTCCCGCGATCTTGGTGGCAAGTGGCGGCTGGAGCAGCCGTTCGCCACCAAGATCGTAGCGAGGTCTACTCGCGGACCTTGTTGGACATCGGAGTTGGTGCGGCGCGCGGCCCAGGTACGTCGCCGGTCGTAGGTACAAGGACCGAGGCCGGTCGGGACCGTGGCCCGATGGCGATCGCGTGAACCCCTCCTAGCGTCGACATTGACGAAGTCGACGGTACGAAAGGGGTCCGTGATGCCTGTCGCGATCATCACCGGCGCGTCTCGGGGGCTGGGGCTGGCGCTCGCCACCGGGCTCGCCGACGCCGGCTGGCGCCTGGTGCTCGACGCCCGCTCCGCCGACGCGCTGGCCTCCGCCGTCGACCGGCTGAGCGCCCGCCGTCGGCGTACCGCCGCCGGCGGGTCTGACCCCGTCGGTCTGGCCGGTGACGTGACCGATCCGGCGCACCGCGCCGTGCTGCTCGCCGCCGCTGACCGGCTCGGCGGGGTCGACCTGCTGGTCAACAATGCCGGCATCCTCGGGCCGAGCCCGCAGCCGGCGCTGGCCGATTACCCGCTCGACGCGCTGCGTTCCGTGTACGAGGTCAACGTCGTCGCGCCGCTGGCATTGACCCAGCTGGCGTTGCCGGTACTGCGGGCCCGACGCGGCGCGGTGGTCACGGTCAGCTCCGACGCGGCGATCGAGGCGTACCCGGGCTGGGGCGGGTACGGCTCGGCGAAGGCCGCCGTCGAGTTGGCCGGCCGGGTGCTCGCCGCGGAGGAGCCGGCGGTACGGGTCTGGGTGGTCGACCCGGGGGACCTGCGGACGGCGATGCACCAGGAGGCGTTCCCGGGCGAGGACATCAGTGACCGCCCGCTACCCGAGACGGTGGTACCGGCCTTCCTGCGCCTCCTGGCGACCGCCCCGCCATCGGGCCGCATCAGCCTGGCTTCCCCGGTGCCGGCCGCCCCGTCGACCGGGGTGCCGGCGTGACCACCGTGGCGCGACAGCACGGGTGCGCCCCGGTCACGGGGTACCGGGAGGCGGCGGAGCCGCCGGAGGAGCGGGGGGAGAGCCGCGACGGGGTACGGCTGCTGGTTGGCCGCCGGTCGAGCGGTGCGGTCAGCCATCACCTGTTCACCGAGCTGCCGGGCCTGCTGCGCGCCGGTGATGTGCTGGTGGTCAACACGTCAGCGACGCTGCCGGCGGCGGTGCCCGTCGTCGGGAGCCCGTTGACGGTGCACTTCTCCACCGAACGCGACGACGGCCGGTGGCTGGTCGAGTTGCGCCACGACACGGCGACCGCGACGGAGCCGTACGCCGGTGGGGTCGGCGGTCGTCGGTACCCACTGCCGGGTGGTGCCGCGGTGACGCTGATCCGGGAGTACTCCCGGGGCCGGCTCTGGGAAGCCGACATCGACACCGGGGGCGGCGGCACCGCGGGCCACGAGTCGGTGCGGGCGCTGCTGGCCGCGCACGGCCACCCCATCCGGTACGGGTACGTGCCGCGGGCCTGGCCCCTGCGGTACTACCAGACCGTATTCGGTACCCAGCCTGGCAGCGCCGAGATGCCCAGTGCGGGTCGTCCGTTCACCGACGCCATGGTGACCCGGCTGGTCACCGCCGGCGTCCTGGTGGTACCCGTGCTGCTGCACACGGGGGTCGCTTCGCCGGAGGCGCACGAGCGCCCGTACCCGGAATGGTTTTCGGTGCCACCCACGACCGTGCGCGTGGTGGCCCGGGCGAGGGCCGACGGTGGTCGCGTCGTCGCTGTCGGCACGACGGCGGTCCGGGCACTGGAGAGCGCGTGGGACGGCCCGTCCCGCGGCTGGACCGACCTCGTTGTCACCCCGAAGCGGGGCGTACGCGCCATCGACGGCCTGCTCACCGGCTTCCACGAGCCCCACGCGTCGCATCTGGACCTGCTCGCCGCGATCGCGGGTCGGCCGCTGCTGGAGCGCTGCTACGCCGAGGCGGTCGACCACGGGTACCGGTGGCACGAGTTCGGTGACGTAAACCTCCTGCTGCCCTGACGGCCGGAAATGCGCATTCCAGCCCGGGCCGATCCGGCGCGGCGGCATGCGCGTAATCACTCCGTTGCTCTGTGTGGGTAGCTCGAGCGCGCATCCCATCACTAACCGTAGTTAACGCCACTGCTTTGCGTGGCATAACTAAACGCCGAAGTCATTGCCCATTGTTCGGGCTTCTTTACATTCATCCGGATCGGCGGCGCGTTAAGCGCGAGGGACGCGCATTCTTTGAAGGATTGCCGTCGTGCCAGTGAAGTGGAACACATTTCATTCTTGATTGCGTCCCGCCGCGATCGGACCGAGCTGTTCATGGCTTTTCCGACCTGCTCGACACACCCGTCCGGTTGCTATCGCGGATACCCGCGCCAGAGTGGCGGCTGAGGCTATATGTGCTGTTGGGGCAGGTAATAAGGGTCATCTTCGGAGCGTCGGACCGGGCCTGTTATATCCGCCATTCGAATGACAGGAATGCAGAACACGACTGTTAGCGTCGCATTCCTGGGGCCGCTATGGGGCGACCGGGTGCCGCAGAATCAGCATCCGTCGTGCCCGTACATTCGAAGGGCAGGTTGAACGATGACATTTGACTCCGCTTCTCAGGCGTCACCGGGTCAAACAGCTGGGGTGCCTTCTGTGAGCGTGGTCATTCCGGCCCTCAACGAGGAGCGGAATCTACCGCACGTGTTCTCCGAATTACCGGCTGGTATCGCCGAAGTCATTCTGGTGGACGGCGGATCGGTGGACCGCACCGTGGAGGTGGCCCGGGAGCTGTACCCGTCGGTGATCGTGGTGCAGCAGACGCGGTCCGGCAAGGGGAACGCGCTGGCCTGCGGTTTCGCCGCGTGTACCGGGGACATCATCGTGATGATCGACGCCGACGGCTCGACCAGCCCGACCGAGATCCCGGACTTCGTGGCCGCGCTGACGGCCGGCGCGGACTTCGCGAAGGGTTCGCGCTTCGGACCCGGTGGCGGCAGCCACGACATCACCCCGCTGCGCCGGCTCGGCAACCTCGGCCTCAACGGCTTCGTCAACATGCTGTTCGGGACCAGGTTCACCGACCTGTGCTACGGCTACAACGCGTTCTGGCGGCGGCTCCTGCCGGCCCTGGACCTCCCCGGTACCGACCTGCCCCGGCCGGCCGACGGCAGCAAGCTGTGGGGCGACGGGTTCGAGATCGAGACCCTGATCAACATCCGGGTGGCCGCCTGCGGCTTCCGCATCAGCGAGGTGGCCAGCCTGGAGCTCGAACGCATCCACGGCGAGAGCAACCTCAACGCGGTACGCGACGGTCAGCGGGTACTGCGCACCATCCTCAGCGAGTACGGCCGGCGTCGCTCGATCCAGGCCGTCGCGGTGGCGCACGGCCTGGTGCCGACGGCGCAGCAGCACCACCGGGTGACACCCGCACCGGCGGTCGCCCGTGACGCGGCCGGGCTGAACGTGAAGTCCGACCGGGAGCTCGCCCGCCCGCAGCGGGTCGTCCGGATGCGCTCGGCCGAACTGACCAGTGAGGAGCGATGAACCCGTCCGACCAGCGGGTCAGCGTGGTCATCCCGTGCCACACCGAACGGCGGTGGACGCTGCTGCTCGCGTCGGTGCACTCCGTCCTGGCGCAGTCGGTATCACCGTCGGAGATCGTGGTCGTGGTCGACCACAACCCGGCGATGTTCGCCCGGGCCCGGCGCGAACTGGACGGCGTCACCGTCCTGGAGAACCGGTTCCAGCGCGGCGCCTCGGGTACCCGCAACACCGGCGCGTTCCACACCGATACTCCGGTGATCGGGCTGCTCGACGGGGACTCGCGGGCCCACCCGGGCTGGCTGGCCCGGCTCATCGCGCCGTTCGCCGACGCGGACGTGGTCGGTACCGGCGGGGCGATCGTGCCGGCCTGGGAACGGCACCAGCCGTCCTGGTTCCCGGGCGAGTTCCTGTGGGCCGTCGGCGGCTCGTACACCGGCATGCCGACCACCACCTCGCCGACCCGCAACGTGTGGTCGGCGAGCATGGCGGTTCGGCGGAGCGTGTTCGAGTCGGTCGGCGGGTTCCGCGACGGCTTCGGCAAGATCGGTAACCGGGCCCGGCCGGAGGACACCGACCTCTGCGTACGGATGGGCCGGTCGGGCGGCGGCCGGTGGATGTACGTGCCCGAGGCGCTGATCGACCACCCGGTGGCCGTCGAGTGTACGACGTTCGGCTTCTTCCTGGCCCGCTGCTACAACGAGGGCCGCGGCAAGATCGAGATGGCCCGGCTGCTCAGTCAGGGCGGCAGCCTCGGGTCCGAACAGGACTACCTGCGGCGTACCGTGCCGCGTGCCGTGGTGCGCGGACTGTCCGGCGCGCTGCGCGGCAAGGGCGTCCAACACGCGGCGCGGGCCGGCGCGGTGCTGGCCGGCGTGACCGCGGCGGGCGTCGGCGGCGCGCTGGAGTCGCTGCGCCTGCGCCGCGGTACCCCGGCCGCGATCTGGAACGGCGACGGCCGATGAACGCGCGCCCCGACGACACTCAGGGCCGGTTGCCGGCGCTGGTGCGCGACCTCGAACTCACCGACCCGATCCCCGCGATCGGTGCCTTCGCCCCGGACGGGCGGCGGATCGAGCGTGCCTGGCTGCTGGTCCGGCTGTGCACCGAACCGCTCGGTACCCTGCTGCTGGACGTACCCGACGGCGGGCTGGCCCCGGCGGCCGTCGCCGCCGCGGTCAGCGGCGAGTTCGGTGAGCAGGTCCGTACCCGGCTGGCGGCGGCGGTCGGCGAAACGGTGGCCGCCCGCGCCGCCGTAGGTGAAACCGCCGGCGACGGCGTCCCCGCGCCGACCGGCCGGCAGAGCTTCGACCTGCCGGTCGGTGGCCTGTCGGTGCCCGGTACGCCGCCGTTTCTGGCCAGCCGCGAACGGCTGCTGCGCGACGCGCCGCCGATCACGGTCGTGATCTGTACCCGGGAACGGCCCGACGCACTGGCCGTCTGCCTGGACAGCGTGCTCCGGCAGGTGTACCCGACCATGCGCGTCCTGGTCGTGGACAACGCGCCGACCTCCGACGCCACCCGCCGGGTGGTTGACGCCGCCGTCGGTCGCGGGCACGTCGACTACCTGCTCGAACCCCGGCCGGGGCTGTCGCGGGCCCGCAACGCGGCGGTCGCCGCCAGCCCGGGGGAGATCCTGGCCTGGCTCGACGACGACGAGGTGGCCGACCCGTACTGGCTGAGCGAGGTGGCCCGCGCGCTGGCCACGTACCCCGAGGCGGACGTGATCTCCGGGGTCATCGTGCCGGCCGAGTTGGAGACGCCCGCGCAGCTGTGGTTCGAACAGTTCGGCGGGCACAGCAAGGGGCGCGGTTTCACCCCGGCGGTGTTCTCGCCGGCCACCGCGCACGTGCAGAGTCCGCTGTACCCGCTGCCGGCGTTCGCGACCGGGGCGAACATGACGTTCCGGGCCGGGGTGATCGAACGCATCGGCGGCTTCGACACGGCGCTCGGTGCCGGTACCCTGGCGATGGGCTCCGAGGACACGCTCGCGTTCACCCGGGTCCTGCGCCAGGGCGGCACGATCGTGTACCAGCCGACCGCGGTGACCCGCCACTACCACCGCCGCGACCTCGACGGGCTGCGGCGCCAGATGATCGGGTACGGGCGGGGGCTCACCGCCGCGTACACCAGCATGGTGCTGACCGAGCCGAGGGTGCTGCTCTCGCTGGCCCGGCTGGTACCGACCGCGCTGCGGGACGTGTTCGGCACCGGCGGCCCGCGTACCGCGACCATCCGCGACGACTTCCCGACCGCCCTGCTGACGGTTAACCGTCGGGCCATGATGACCGGCCCGTACGCGTACCTGCGAGGACGGTTGCGCGACCGGGCCATGACCTCGTCGGCCCGCCGTGCGGCCATCCGCGCGGGCGCGTCATGACCGCGTCGACCACCGACCCCGCGGTCACCCCGGCCGCCACCCCGGCGGCCGACCCGGCGGTCACTCCCGCCGCCGACCAGGCCACCGACCAGGCCGGTGGCCTGGTCGGCACCGTCCGCCGGCACATGGATCTGCTGCTCAACGCGGGTTCGTTGATGGCGACCACGGCGATCACCTCGCTGCTCGGCTTCGCGTACTGGTGGCTCGCCGCGCGGACCGTCCCGGCCGAGGCCGTCGGACAGGCGTCCGCGGCGGTGTCGGCGATGACCCTGATCGGGACCATCGGCATGTTCGGCATGGGCACCATGCTCATCTCCGAGCTGCCCCGGATGACGGACCGACGATGGAACATGATCTCCGCCTGCCTGCTGGTGGCGGGTACCGTCGCGACGGTCGGCGGGCTCGGTTACGTGGTCGTGGCCCACCTGGCCATCCCCGGGCTGCGGGGTGCGCTGGGTTCGCCGGCCGCCACCGCGCTGCTGGTGTTCGGGATCGCGCTGAACGCGATGACGCTCGTGCTCGACGAGGCGCTGGTGGGCCTGCTGGCCGGGCCGATGCAGTTGATGCGCAACACGTACTTCGCCGTGATCAAGTTCGTCCTGCTCGGCGGCCTGGTGCTGCTGCCGATCACCGTCACCGGCGGCGAGCTGCTGCTGACCTGGATCGCCGGCGCGGTCGCGTCGGTGGCGCTGCTGTCGGCGGCGCTGCGGCGCCGGAGGATGGTCGATTCGGTACGCCCGACGCTCACGATGCTGCGCGGGATGGGCCGCCGGACCTTCGATCACAACCTGCTGAACCTGGCCGCGTTCCTTCCCCGCGCGGCGATGCCGCTGGTGGTGACCGCGGTGCTGTCCACCCGGGCCACGGCCGGGTTTTATACCGCCTGGATGGTGCTGTCGTTCATCGCCATGATCCCGGGCAACACCGCGCTCACCCTGTTCGCGGTGGCCAGCGGGGACCGGCGGGCGCTGCGGTCGAAGGTACGGATGGGGCTGTTGATCTGTCTCGGCGGCGGTATTCCGGTGGCCGCGCTGATCGGGATGGCAGCCCACCCGGTGATGTCGATCTTCGGCACCGGCTACGTCGCGATCGCCGGTGACGCGCTGTCCATCCTCGCGCTGACGTACGTGCCGTTCGTGTTCCACCACTTCTACCTGGCGATCTCGCGGGTCACCGGCCGGATCCGGCCGGCCGGCGTGTTCTGCCTGGTCGCGGGGCTCACCGAGCTTGCCGCCGCCTGGTACGGCGGTACCCGGGGGAGCCTGACCGACCTGGTGTGGTGGCTGTTCGCGGTGATGGCCGTGGAGACGGTGCTGGTCGCGCCGACCGTCCTGCGGGTGGTGCTGCCCGATACCTGGCGGCGGGGTGACGCCACCGGCTCCGCCGGCAACTGACCACGTGTAACTCTCAGGAGACCGGAAAGGTCCGGTCGCTACAGATGGTTGCGCCGTCCACCGGCCGGAAGCACCGGTAGACGACGGAGATCAGTGCGCAAGGAGACTCGTTCTGACGGCTTCGCCGTATGCGGTCGGCGTCCCGTCGTAGCTACTGATCAAAGCGGGACCGCTGCTGCAATTCCAGGTGTTCCAGGTCCATCCGAGATATCCGATGCCGTGTTCGTCGAGCCAAGCCATCAGCGGGGCCACGTACCCGCTGCCGCAGTCGGTCTCGCCTATTTCCAAGACGACCACCGGTACCACGGCGCTCAGCGCTACCACTTGCCTTGTCCAGCAGGCGACGTCGAGGCAGGTGTCGTAGCTGTA